>JAZRON010000022.1:0-31157 GCA_045648725.1 Faecalimonas sp. | reverse complement strand
TTCATTTGCATGCTTCATCAATTCTAATTTGTTCATGCCTTTTGCCTCCTCATAAATATTATGATACTACTTTCATTATATAATTGTACGTCCCTCTAAAGCACGTAACAATGTAACCTCATCAATATATTCCAAGTCTCCGCCAACGGGAACGCCACTGGCAATTCTACTCACCTTGATTCCTGTAGGCTTAATCAACTTACTGATATACATTGCTGTTGTCTCTCCTTCCAAACTGGAATTTGTGGCAATAATCACCTCTTCCACATCCCCTTGAAGTCGTTCCATCAACTCTTTTAATTTAATGTCTCCCGGACCAATTCCAAGCATAGGAGAAATCGCACCGTGAAGCACATGATAAACGCCACCATATTTCCCCGTCTTTTCGTATGCCGCCAAATCTCTGGTTGTCTCAACGACCATAATGGTCTTCTCATCGCGACTACTGCTGCTGCAAATCGGACACACATCCCGGTCTGTCAGCGTAAAACATTTTTTACAATAACGTATATTATTGCGAGCCTCTGTCATGGTATTTGCCAGACGCTCCACCTGCTCTACCGGCATATTCACAATATGAAACGCAAGCCTTTGAGCCGACTTGGCACCAATGCCAGGAAGTCTTGAAAGTTCCTCTATCAATTTACTAATTTGACTACTATAGTAATCCATTTGTTATACACTCCGCTTCTATTTCAATAGAAATTAAAATGGCATCCCCGGCATTCCGCCACCAAAACCACCTGTCAACTTAGACATTGCAGATGTAGACGCTTCTTCCACTTTACGAAGTGCTTCATTTGTTGCTGCTACAATTAAATCTTCTAACATTTCAACATCATCCGGATCCACCACTTCTTGATCCAGCTTTACCTTTATCACTTCTCTTTTTCCTGAAACAGTTACTTCAACCGCACCGCCTCCTGCAGTAGCAGTAAACTCTTTGGTTTCCATTTCCTTCGCTTGTTCTTCCATCTGTCTTTGCATCTTCTGTGCCTGTTTCATCAAATTGGCCATGTTTCCCGGCATTCCGCCCCCTGGAAATCCTCCACGTTTCGCCATCTCATTGTCCTCCTAATCTTCTATTGTAAGGTCCATATGAACCACTTTTTCTATATCCACAAAACTGTCCTCAAAACGTCGTCCTTCTTCCACATAACGCACTTCAATCGTAACTGTTTTGCCGATTTTTTCTTCTATTAAATTCTGAAGTTCTTCTTTATGGGCATCTGTACCAATCACTCCCGCACTCACTTCATCCGGTAAGACGATTAACAACTGATCTTGATTACCCACACTCAACTTAGCAAGTTTTAGATAACTTCGTATCATGGGAGACGCTTGGTTCGCAATTCCACGAAAATTCTTGGCCACCTCCTGCACCTCTTCTGTAAGTGCCTTTGGAAGTTCCACCTTCGGCGCCGGCTGATACTCAGTCTCGTTCCGATTCACATACACTACTTCGGTAGTTTGTACTGGCACGCCTTTTTCCAATTGAGCCTCCACTGCACGAATCCGGTCTAACAAACTATCCTGATTGACTTCCATAGACGGTTTGCAGAGCTTAATTAAAGCAACCTCTAATAGCACTCTCTTCTGGGTGGCATATTTTAATTGATTGGATAACTCCGAAAAAATTCGTATATAACGAATCAACGTATCGTTTTCAATCAACTGTGCTTCTTCTTTTAACTGTACCAGATTTTCACTGGAAACGTCTAGCACGTCTTCCATATTATCAGAACTCTTTGCAAGAAGCAAGTTTCTTAAATACCAAGTAAAATCGGTTGTAAGCTGTCCAAGTTCTCGCCCTTGCATCACAAGTTCTTCCACACTTTTTAATACTTTTCCCACATCTCTACTGATAATCTCTCGAAGAAGTCTACTGAAAACTTCTGTATCCACTGCTCCAAGTACTTCCAGCACATGGTCATATGTCAGCTTCTGTCCGAGATAGAATGCAATACACTGATCTAGGAGACTAAGTGCATCTCTCATAGAACCATCTGCCGCTTTCGCAATATAACGGATAGCTCTCTCTTCCACCTCTACTTGCTCCCGTTCCATCAGGTCTAACAACCTCTGGGAAATTGTATCGATAGAGATTCGTTTAAAATCATACCGCTGACATCTGGACAAAATGGTAATCGGAATCTTATGGGCCTCTGTTGTGGCCAGTATAAATATAACATACTCCGGCGGTTCTTCCAGTGTCTTCAGCAACGCATTAAATGCACCGATAGAAAGCATGTGGACCTCATCTATAATATATACTTTATACTTTCCTTCTGTTGGGCGATAAGCAACTTCTTCCCGAATTTCACGAATATTGTCCACACCGTTGTTGGATGCGGCGTCAATCTCTATCACATTCATGGAACGTCCTTCACTGATTGCCCTGCAAGTCTCACATTCTCCACACGGACTTCCATTCAACGGTCTCTCGCAATTCACAGCTTTTGCAAAAATCTTGGCAACCGACGTTTTTCCTGTTCCTCTCGTGCCGCAAAAAAGATATGCATGTCCAATACGATTTGCCTTTATTTGATTTTGTAACGTCTGACTAATATGATCCTGTCCTTTTACGTCCTCAAATTCTCCGGGACGAAATTTCCGATATAAGGCCATGTACGACATAATTCCATATCCTTTCTTATCTAAAACTACTAGTTTCCAAAACTAATTCCTGTCAATCTTGCTTCCTTAATAATCTGAGCCTCAGGGTCAACGTATTTTAATTTCCCTGCCACTTCGGAAAGTGGAACTTTTACAATCTCACCATTTTGAATTCCTACCATATAACCATACTCTTGATTCAAAATCAACTCTGCCGCTTCTGCTCCAAGTCTAGTGGAAAGCACTCTGTCATACGGACAAGGTGAGCCACCTCGCTGCATGTGTCCCGGTATGGTAATGCGGACCTCTTGTTCCGTTCTACTCTGAATCTGTTCTGCCAGTTCATATGCGATGGACGGATATTTTCTTTTCTTCAGCTTTTCTTTGTATTCTTTCTTAGAAAGCTTTGCGTCTTCTTTTGAAATGGCGCCTTCTGCTACTGCTATGATTGTAAAATGTTTTCCCGCTTTGGTACGATTCTTAATTGCTTCTGAAATCACATCCAAATCATATGGGATTTCCGGAAGAAGAATAATATCCGCACCTCCTGCAATACCCGCATGAAGGGCAACCCAACCAACTCTGTGTCCCATAATCTCAACAATAAATACTCGGCTATGTGACGTAGCCGTAGTATGAATACAGTCAATTGTGTTTGTAGCAATGTCAACTGCGCTCTGGAAACCAAAGGTCATATCGGTTCCCCAAAGGTCATTGTCAATTGTCTTTGGGAGGGTGATGACATTAAGCCCCTCTCCCCGAAGAAGATTGGCCGTCTTATGAGTCCCATTCCCGCCTAATACCACAAGGCAATCCAAGCCCAACTTATAATAGGTATGCTTCATTGCCGCTACTTTATCTAAACCATTCTTATCCGGTTCTCTCATCAACTTAAAGGGTTGTCTGGAAGTCCCCAAGATGGTCCCTCCGACGGTCAGAATACCCGAAAAATCCTTGGATGTCAACATAGAGAAATTACCGTAGATTAATCCTTTGTATCCATCTTTGAAACCATAGATTTCAACATCATTGCCATTTGAAGTAAGTCCCTTGACAACGCCGCGCATTGCTGCATTCAACGCCTGACAATCTCCTCCGCTTGTGAGCATTCCGATTCGAAGCATCCTTCTCTCCTCCTGTTCCTATTACAAAACACTATCATTAATAAGTATACCTCATTTTTTAGGTGCTAACAACACAAATTTGCGTTATACTATATAAGGAATGTAAATTTAAAAAGGAGATTTCCACATGAAAAAATTATCGATTGACCATAGACTTCTGCTTTTAAACATGCAAGGACACATTACTCCCCATAAGGGCCTCTTAAAAACACCGGAACAGATTGAAGCAATTAAAAAAAGCGCTGCTCTCAACACTGCCATCTTAGACCATGTTGCCAAACATATTCAGGCAGGCATAAGCACCGCTGATATTGACAAATTGGTATATGATTATACAACTTCACATGGTGGAGTTCCTGCGCCATTAGGATACGAAGGTTTCCCAAAAAGCGTATGCACCTCACTGAACAATGAGATCTGTCACGGTATTCCTAATGAAAATGTCATTTTGAAAGAAGGGGACATTATCAATGTAGATGTGTCTACGATTTTGGACGGATATTATTCTGACGCTTCCCGCATGTTTGCCATCGGAAAAATCTCCCCGCGAGCACAAAGACTTCTAAAAGTGACCGAAGAGTGTGTAAAACGCGGGCTTGCTGCTGCAAAACCGTGGGGACACTTAGGTGACATTGCACATGCAATTAACAGCCACGCCAAAGCAAATGGCTATTCTGTTGTGGAGGATATTGGTGGACACGGAATCGGATTGGAATTCCACGAAGAGCCTTATGTAAGTTATGTAACTCCAAAAGGAACAGAAATGGTATTGGTCCCAGGTATGATGTTTACCATTGAACCAATGATTAACGAAGGGAGTCCTGATTTCTTTGTGGACGAAGAAAATGGTTGGACTGTTTATACGGAAGATAACGGGCTTTCTGCACAGATTGAATATATGGTGCTGGTGACAGAAGACGATGTGGAAGTGTTGACAAAATAGAACGTATGACAAAACAAGAAGGTGCGTAAGCCTATTGCTTCCGCACCTTTTTTAAATCTTAACTATCCTTTATAGTAATTAATCAAGCATCCCTTCAAGATAATCTCTCTTTCATTATCTGTAAGATCTCCAAGTTTTAATGTAATCTCTTTAAAACTGTCGCCAACTACAAATGCCTTAATCACATCCTGTTTTTCTTCCACCGCTTTTCTCACATCCGGAACAAAGATATAATCTCCGTTCTTGAAGCTAAGTGCTTCATGATCCTCTTCTGTGATAAATGGAAGCATACCCCAGTTGATTAAATTTGAGCGGTAACGCTTTGTTGCATATTCATTTGCAATGTTTGCCCAACCGCCTAATACCTTCTGGCAAGAAGCTGCCTGTTCACGAGCAGAACCATCTCCCGGTTTCACTGCAAAGATGGTGCTTCCCACACCGACATTTCCTTTGCCAACTTCCGGATAAGATTGGCGAATCATTTCCATTACCGGTTTCAGTTCTTCTAAGGCTTCTACCGGACATGTGCCGTTCTCAATTGCCTTCTGTGCTTTTTGAACTTCTTTGGCACGGCCCACATATGCAGGATCCTTTCTGGAAAGAGCAAATTCCGCAAGTCCAAGTGGGTTTGAACGATAAGAAGAAGTCTCTCCCGATGGAATCAATTCGTCTGTTGTTGTAACAGGGTCATGAATCTCGGAAACTACTTTTAATACTAAATTTTCAGGAAGTGCTGACATTGCAGGCCAGTCCTTAATATTTGGACCAAACTGGATTTCAACATCTCCGTCAGCTACGCCCTTGCTGTCAAATACGCGATTTGCGTAAATACTGCTGTCAAAATGATATTTTGGCGCTTTATATTCAATATCCATTACATCTGCTGCTGAGGTCAAGAAACCTTTGTTTGCTGCTGTTGCCGCAATAGAACGAGCATCCATAAGTGCAACTGAAGAAATCTGTCCACTCTGAAGTTTGGAGCCTTCGCGGTTCGGGAAGTTTCTTGTTGAATGGCGGATACTAAATGCATTGTTTGCAGGAGTATCTCCGGCACCAAAACAAGGTCCACAGAATGCGGTCTTCACAATGGTACCTGCAGCCATAAGGTCAGCCACTGCCCCATTTCTTACAAGTTCCATATAAACAGGAGTACTTGCCGGGTACACGCTAAATGTAAATGCATCGGAACCAATATTTTTACCACGAATAATATCAGCTGCCGCACAGATATTTTCAAATCCACCGCCCGCACAACCTGCGATGATTCCCTGTTCTACGTAAAGTTTTCCATTACGAATTTTATCCTGCAATGAATAATCTACTGCTCCGTCAAGGCTTACCAGTGCACGTTGTTCTACGTCATGAAGGATGTCCTTCAGATTTGCATTTACCTCATCAATTGTATATGTATTGCTTGGGTGGAATGGCATAGCAATCATTGGTTTGATTTTGCTAAGGTCTACATAAACCACACCATCATAGTATGCAACTGCCCCAGGATTCAACTCTTTGTAATCTTCGCTTCTTCCGTGAATATCGTAGAATTCCTTAATGGTATCGTCTGTTTTCCAGATGGAAGAAAGACAAGTGGTCTCTGTTGTCATAACGTCGATTCCGATACGGAAATCAGCACTTAATTTTTCCACACCTGGTCCAACAAATTCCATGACTTTGTTGTTTACATAACCGTTTCCAAAGGTTGCTCCGATAATTGCAAGCGCAACGTCCTGTGGTCCCACACCGAGGGTTGGTTCTCCATCTAAGTAAATGGCAACTACGCCAGGCATTTTAATGTCATAAGTTTTATTAAGTAACTGTTTTACAAGTTCCGGTCCTCCTTCGCCCATAGCCATGGTACCTAAAGCTCCATAACGGGTATGGCTGTCTGAACCGAGAATCATCTTTCCGCCACCTGCAAGCATCTCTCTTGCAAATTGGTGAATAACTGCTTGATGAGGTGGAACATAAACTCCGCCGTATTTCTTTGCACATGTAAGACCAAACATGTGGTCATCTTCGTTGATGGTTCCCCCAACTGCACATAAACTGTTGTGGCAGTTTGTTAAAACGTAAGGAATTGGGAATTTCTCAAGTCCCGAAGCTCTCGCTGTCTGGATAATCCCTACAAATGTAATATCATGTGATGTTAATTTATCAAATTTAATCTTCAAACGTTCCATATTTGAAGAAGTGTTATGAGCCTCTAAGATACCATACGCGATAGTTTCTTTTGCAGCCTCTTCTTTGCTAATAGTCTTTCCTGTCTTTGCAGCAATAATTGCCTTTGCATCCTTTGTATCTTCTACAAGTTCAAGGCCGTTTAACAAATATGCGCCTTGATTATAAAGTGTAATCATGTCCTGTTTCCTCCTGTTCCTCTTGTCCGCCGTGTATTATATCATGCGTTTTGCACAGATTTCATGTGCATTGATACCATTAAAGCTATTTTAAATGTAAGAGCATCGTCAAACACACGCACATCCAAGCCTGTGATTTTTTGTATCTTCTCCAGCCGATACACCAATGTGTTGCGGTGTACATACATTTTTCTGGCGGTTTCTGAGATATTTAAACTGTTTTCAAAAAACAAATTTACAGTACTCAAGGTTTCTTCATCCAACTGTCTTAAAGCATTTCCGCTAAAAACTTCTTTTAAAAACATCTCGCAGAGTGAGATTGGAAGTTGATGAATCAGACGTCCAATGCCCAGCTCATTATATGCCAGCACCGTTTTTTCAGCATAAAAGCTTCTTCCCACATCCAACGCCATAATTGCTTCCTTGTACGACCTTGACACGTCCTTAATATTATCTATAATCGTTCCATAAGCCACACGAACGCCAATCATAACTTCCATATTCAACATATCTACAAGGGTTTTGGCAATATGCTCCAACTCCTCGTAGTCTTCTGTACGTTCCAAAGTTTTAACAAAAATAACGTGATTCTCATCTACTGATGTAACAAAATCTTTTGTTCCTGTTACATACAATCCCTTTATGGTTTCCAAAACCAAGTTGTCATCTTCATGTTTTGGTTCTATAACAAAAACCGCTCTTCTCGCCTCAGTGTCTATGTTCATTTTTTTCGCCTGATTATAGATATCTACCAAAAGAAGATTGTCCAAAATCAGATTTTGGTAAAACCGGTTCTTATCTACACGAGTTTTATATGCTTGAATCAGATGTTCAAACTGGCACACACACAATCCCCCTATAACAGAAAGATTGTCCACTGCTTTATGAATCGCCAGAACATACGCCAGCTCATCATTGTCCTGAACTGGAAAAAGCGCACCTTGCTTGGTCTCTTTCATTTCCTCTGCATCCCTCAAAAATGTAGCCACCTGAGACGACATATCATGGCCATCTTCTGCGGTACTGACCAGACACTTCCCTTCCTTACTCCAAACGGAGCAGTCTGCCTGAATAATCTTATAAATATCCGTAACTATCTTATTTAGCACTTGATTTGATAACAACTTGCCACTTCCTTTTCTGATTGTTCCATAATAATATTAGTTTATCAAATGTACCCTGTTTTATCAAGCCAAAAACTCCTCAAGAATGGCTCGAATACGCATCTGTTGTTCGTCTCGTTCTTTCTCAGTTTTCATTTCTTGTTCAACTTCTGCCTGTTTCACAGCTTCCGCCACCTGTGCAGGGATATCCAGAGCAACGTCTTCCTGCTGTACTTCCTCTATGGCCTGTACTTCTGCATGTATTTGATTAACTTTCTCATAGCGGTGAATACACACATTCTCCAGATAATCCACCATATAGTTTTTTGCCGCTTGCAATTTTAGTTTTTCGTTCGTCAATATATGTATACTGTAAAGGAATACTGCATATATTGCTGTAATACTTCCATAACGAAATGTCTGCTCACCCAAACCATGTACCTGATATGCTCCTAATACACCCAACAGTCCAACTGCAAGAATAAACCAAATCATTTTTTTCTGTAGGGCTCTCCATGTCTCTAGACGAGCTCCCAGCACTTTGTATTCATATAGATATTTCTGTACAAATGCATCTACATTTTGCACCTTATCACTTACCATACTGGCATGTTCAAATTTTGCTTTTACCAGACGCATAAGTCTGTGATTGCTCTTCTGTATTTCACTGGCAGCCTTGACCATTTTTCTGACTGTAATATGGGAAATGACTTTTGCCCAAACACCAATTGCCGTCATAATTCCCAACACCCAAAGAATGCTTCCTGTGTTTATGATTGTCTCTAACATAAAAGAGTCCTCCTTTTTTTATTTACTGCAATTATACAGGAAAAAAATCAGGAGGGCTGTAAAATCGTATTACAACTTTCAACACAGGGTGGAGAAATTATCCAGTGTTTTTGTCGATTTCATCTTTACTTTCGCTTTAGATTCGTGGCAATAAACTTTGGACAAGTCTTACAGAATGCTCAATTGCTTTCCTTTCAAATGTCGGATAATCCATAGAGGCACTGTTGTCGGCTTTGTCCGAAATTGCTCGGATAATGACACACGAAACTTTATTCAAATATGCCGTGTGTGCAATTGCTGCCCCTTCCATCTCCGTACATCTGGCTTGAAAATTAGATACCAACCAGTCCTTCACCTCCGGCGAAGATACAAACTGATCCCCACTCACAATGCGCCCCGTAAATGTCTTAATATCCGGATTCGCTTCTTCATTGGCCTCTACTGCCTTTTCTATAAGCACTGCATCTGCCGGAAAAGAGAATGTATCCATTCTTGGAATTTGACCAACAGGGTCACCAAAAGCGGAAGTATCCATGTCGTGCTCTACCAAATCTGTAGAAATCACCATATCTCCGATATCAATGGATGCATCCAAAGAACCTGCAATCCCCGTATTAATTAAAACCTCTACTTGAAATTTATCTACTAGAACCTGTGCACAAACACTGGCATTCACTTTACCGATACCGCTTTTTACCACGACTACATTTTTGCTACATAAAACACCCTTGCAAAAGGTCATAGAAGCATATTCTACAGTCTCTTTCACTGTCATGGCCTCTTTCAGCAATGCCACCTCTTCTTCCATTGCTCCAATAATTCCAATTATCATACCATGTTCCTCACTTTACCTTGTTTTGACTATGATATCATTTACCATGTGGAATCGCAATTCTTATGGTAGTTTTTTTTTAATTATTTTGTTATAATGAGTTTATGAAAGAAATAGAATAAATAGGAGGTTTTATGATGGAATATAGAACAAGAGGCGTATGCTCTCAGGCAATTCGATTTGATATTGTAGACAATAAGGTGACTGGCGTTCAATTTATAGGCGGCTGCTCCGGTAATACACAGGGTGTGGCACGTCTGGTAGAAGGAATGGATGTAAATGAAGCAATTGCCCGCATGGAGGGAATCCACTGTGGTCCACGTTCAACATCTTGCCCAGACCAATTAGCACAGGCATTAAAGGCAGCAACCGGAAAATAGCGTTACATTAAATAAGGTGCCGAAAAGGCACCTTTTTCTATGCTACACAACTCACATATTTTCATAATCTTCCCGGTATTTCTTGCGTATCCAATTCTTTACCCTACGCAGTCTACTGTAGAGAACATCCTTGGAAATACCCAATTCTTCAGCTATCTCATCATGACTTTTATCCTCATAGAATATTCCATATATCACTTCATAACCATTTGGATAATTCTTTTGCAAATCGGCAAGAATTGCTGTACTAAAACTCTCTTCCTCCATCCTTCTTTCTTCACGAAGATAACTATCTTCCAAACTCTCCGCGGCATGTTCCTTTCGCAGAAGCACTTCAGTACCCTCTTCATCTTGCACTTCACGTTTGGTATCTCGAAAATGATTGAACAGTAAATTCTTTGCACTTCGAGTCAAATATGACTTGGCACTCTCCGGGTTTACTGTTTCAAAACGTTCATAAAAATTTACAAAAGCTTGTTGCGTCATTTCCTGTGCCAAGTCTTCGCTTTTTGCCACTCGCAAACAAGCATTGTAAACTTCCACTTCACAGGATCGATAGATACTGCTAAACATTTCATCTTTCGTTAATTTGTGTTCCACAATATTTACCCTCGATTTTCTTTTGTATATCTTTAAAAATTTTACCATATTTTCCTATAAATTTCAATTTTAAATCAAAACGGAAAAAAGGCATAAAAATAAGGATGCACCACCCTGCTACAACAATACACTTATTTTTTTCTCTCAATGTAATTTTTTCAATGGTAAATATCCGTGTTTTGCATTTTCTCTTTGTTTTTTGTAGACAGGGAAGTGTCCCTTTTCGTTTCTCTACTATATAGACACATAAGATAAGGAAATCTGTCGCAATTTTCCTTTCTTTTTGATTTTTTAAAATAAAAGAGAGTAAAGTTACAAAACTTTACTCTCTTTCATCGATGCCGCAAACCGGAATCGAACCGGTACGGGAGTATAAGTCCCGCAGGATTTTAAGTCCTGTGCGTCTGCCAGTTCCGCCACTGCGGCATGTAATGGATGGAGGTGGATTCGAACCACCGAAAGCGTTGCTAACAGATTTACAGTCTGCCCCCTTTGGCCACTCGGGAACCCATCCATGTGTCAGATTTCTCAACCTGACAATTTATACTTATATCATATTTTGCCTCGAAATGCAATTACTTTTTCAGTTTTTGTACTGCAAAATAATGGCTGAGCATCTGGCCATTTTCAAGGAGACCTCTCCATTCTCAACCAAGAAATTTCCGTCCTTTACAGAATAACTATTCTCGTAAGTGTATAGCAGTTGTGTCATGACACAATTCTTCGGCACATCCAACCTCCAGACCGGAACTTTTATCTCCACTGCCTCATTACTATTATTCACCGCTACCAAAATTTTATCCTTCTCAGTGAATCGTCCATATGCCAAAATCCCGTTTCTGCCACCTAGAATCTCCAAAGAACCATAACGCAATGCATCACTTCCTTTGTGGATACGTATGGCCTCTTTATGAAAAGCAATTAAACGGGTATTTTCACTTCCCCAAGGGTAAGTGCGCCTGTTGTCTGGG
The DNA here is from genome assembly GCA_045648725.1 of Faecalimonas sp. GTDB lineage: Bacteria > Bacillota > Clostridia > Lachnospirales > Lachnospiraceae > Faecalimonas. The sequence goes on along the minus strand of JAZRON010000022.1, from coordinate 19,442 downwards.
TCTGTAAACCCTACAACGCCTGCTTCATCTCCATAATACAAGGTCGGGGCACCAATCCAAGTCATCTGCATGACAACCGCTTGTCGCATCACTGCCTCATTGGTGTACTGTCCTGCTGCATCGTGTCCCAGTTTCTGTACCCTTCCCACCATATGATTGGTCCTGGTAAGGAATCTGGAATGGTCATGGTTAGATAACTCATTCATGGATACCATCAGGGACGGCATTAGCATGTTGGTCATGTGATGCTTCATCGACCCAATAAAATGTTCTACATTTCCAAGCAACTCCTGTCGGTAATCATCACTGTGCTTCTCCATACCGGTCAAATACCATGTGATCGGCTCCATGAAGGCATCGTAATTCATAACCGTATCCCATTCATCCCCTTGAAGCCACTCTTTTGGATTTCCGTAATGCTCTGCCAATATAATTGCATCCGGATTTGCATTCTTCACCACCCTTCGGAACTTTTTCCAAAATTCGTGGTTGTACTCCGGACTATGTCCAAGGTCAGCTGCAACATCTAATCTCCAACCATCTGCATTATAAGGAGGAGATACCCATTTTTCACCGATGCTTAAGATGTATTTTTCTAATTTATCAGAGTCTTCATAATTCAATTTCGGGAGGGTATTATGTCCCCACCAACCTTCATATGTAGCATTATAAGGCCATTTGGAAGGTTCGTTGTCGACGAATTTAAAAAAACTGTGGTACGGACTGTCGGAAGAAATATAAGCCCCCGCTTCATAGTCTGAAGAATCTTCATATAATCTTTCGCGGTCCATCCATTTGTTAAAGGAACCACAGTGATTAAATACACCATCCAAAATCACCTTCATACCACGCTTATGCATCTCTTCTACTAAATCGATAAACAATTGGTTGCTGGCTTCTAGATTCTCTTTATCGGTTACGCGAAGTTTGTACTTTGTAGCATGGTCATTGGCATCATTCTCATCCGCTAATACTTCGCCGCCATCCTTAACAATTTTTCCATAATGTGGATCAATGTAATCATAATCCTGTATATCATATTTGTGATTGGAAGGAGACACAAATATAGGATTAAAATAAATGACTTCAACACCCAAATCCTGAAGATAGTCTAATTTGTCCAGTACTCCCTGCAAATCTCCGCCGTAAAATTCTCTCACGCCCATATATGCAGGCTTTTTACTCCAATTTGAAACATTTTCACAAGGTTTGCCAATATAGATATACTCTCCGGTGACTACATCATTATTTTTGTCACCATTGTAGAAACGATCTACAAAAATTTGGTACATAACTGCACCTTTTGCCCAATCCGGAGTGGCAAATCCCGGCACAATTGTAAATGCATATTCATCCACAACACGTTCCGAAACGCCACATCTGTTATAATAACAAACTTCATCGCCACAATTCACTTCAAAACAATATTGAAGCGGCTCTTCTTCTAATTCCCAGGACAGTTCGTAATAATCAAACTCACCTCTGGTATATGCTTTTCGCATTACAAAACCTTCTGCACCTGCAATAACTCGCACAAAATCCACGTCGTCTTTAGCCGTACGGAAACGCAACCGCACTGTTTCAAATGCTTTTGGCTCTGCCGGAACAACAAAATTCCCTGTTCCATCACTAAATAATGCTTCCCTCTTCATAAAATAATGCCCCAAATTCCTCGCCGGTAATTTTTTCTTTCTCTAGTAATAATTTAGCGCAAGCTTCTAATATTTCTCGGTGTTCCTCGATAATAGATTTCGCCTTTGTATAACAATCATCGATAATTCGTTTTACTTCCTTATCAATCTTGCCTGCAACCTCTTCCCCATATCCACGAGATGTATTGGCAAAATCTCTTCCCACAAAAACTTCTTCGTTGTTATGATCATAGTTAATCAATCCAAGTTCTTCAGACATACCAAACTTTGTAACCATAGATTTTGCCAACGCCGTTGCCTGTTTAATATCTTGGGACGCCCCTGTTGTAATATCATCAAATATCAATTCCTCTGCCACACGTCCGCCAAGGGAAACGGTGATTTCCTGTAACATCTTTCCTCTTGTATTGAACATTTCATCCTTTTCAGGAAGAGGCATGGTATAGCCTGCCGCACCCATTCCTGTAGGAATGATAGAAACACTATACACCGGTCCTACATCCGGGAGTACATGGAACAGGATGGCATGACCTGCTTCATGATACGCTGTAATTCTTTTTTCTTTTTCTGAAACAACTTTACTCTTCTTCTCAGCACCGATTCCCACTTTCACAAAGGAACGCTGAATGTCTTTTTGTTGAATATAGACTCGGCCCTCTTTTGCTGACAAAATTGCCGCCTCATTCAACAAGTTTTCTAAATCCGCGCCGGTAAAGCCCGCTGTAGTCTGTGCAATCTGGGCTAAATCCACGTCATCACCAAGAGGTTTTCCTTTTGCATGCACATCCAGGATTTCTCTTCTGCCTTGTACGTCCGGTCTGCCAACAGAAACCTTGCGGTCAAATCGTCCCGGACGCAAAATTGCAGGGTCCAGGATATCCACACGGTTTGTAGCTGCCATTACAATAATACCTTCATTTACTCCAAAACCGTCCATCTCTACCAAGAGCTGATTCAGCGTCTGTTCTCTTTCATCGTGTCCGCCACCCAGTCCGGTACCACGGCGTCTTGCCACCGCATCAATCTCGTCAATAAAAATGATACATGGTGCATTTTTCTTGGCATCTTCAAACAAATCTCGTACACGTGATGCACCTACACCAACAAACATTTCCACAAAATCCGAACCGGAAATAGTGAAAAACGGGACACCAGCTTCTCCTGCCACTGCTTTTGCAAGCAAGGTCTTTCCTGTTCCCGGAGGTCCTACCAGTAACACTCCTTTTGGAATTCTGGCACCTACCTGAATGTATTTCTTCGGACTTTTTAAAAAGTCTACAATCTCTTCCAGTTCCTCTTTCTCCTCACGGAGTCCTGCTACCTGTGCAAATGTAATGTGCTTATCAGACGGATTAGTCAACTTGGCACGATTCCGTCCGAAGTTCATAGCTTTTGCATTGGCTCCCCCTTGTCTGTTCATCATAAAGAAAAGAAGCACAATCACACCCGTCATAAAAATAAGCGGAAGCCAAGTATTCAAAAATGCAGAATCCTCCTGAACCGGCAATACCTTCACCTTTTCTACACCTGCTGCTTCTAATACTTCTTGAGCTTCATTTACATCTGAAACATTGAGATACTTATCTTCAGTATTTTTATCTGTAAATCTAATCTCCAAGCTTCCCGTAGGAACTGCTTTGTGCTGTTCTACAATCACAGATTCGATTTCATTCCGGCTTAATGCCTGTGTGAATTCCTCATAAGTGATGGTTTCCTTCCCCATACTGGATTGGAGCACAAACCAATATACGACGAGAACAATCGCCATAATAAACAATGGCGAAAATCCTCCTCTTGTTTTATTCTTTTTATTCAAAGTCTTACTCCTTCCTACTCTACACCTTCTACAACACCGATGTATGGTAGATTTCTATATTTTTGGGCATAATCAAGTCCATAACCCACAACAAATTCATCCGGAATCGCAAAACCTACATAATCTACTTTCACGTCTTTTACTCGTCTATCCGGCTTGTCTAATAAGGTACAAAGCTTCATACTTTTTGGTTTTCTCTGCATTAACACATCCATGAGATAGTAAAGTGTTCTTCCGGAATCAATAATATCTTCTATAATAATTACATCTTTCCCTTCCAATGTCTCGTCTAAATCTTTGGCAATCTTTACAATACCACTCGAAGAAGTCCCGTCACCGTAACTGCTTACGCTCATAAAATCCATTGATACCGGCACAGTTATGCGTTTTGCCAATTCACACATAAAGAATACACTTCCCTTTAAAATGCAAATCAAATGAACCTGCTTTCCTGCATAATCTTCACTAATTTGTTTCCCTAATTCTTCAATTCTCGCGTCAACATCGCTCTCTGAAATTAATACTTTAATTGTCTCTGCCATAATGTTCTCCTTTATCCATTTGTATTTCCAAAACTCTGTTTGTATGCTTCCCAACTTGATAAACACAATTTGTCCGAAAACCGACTATCCATAAAATATGGTTCCCGTCTGCTACCAATAAAATTTTATCTCTTTTTTCCTGAGGTATCTTCTCATTGATAAAGAAAGATTTTAATTTTTGGCGCCTTCCATCCGGATGAATGGTAATATAATCTCCCGGCTGTCTCGTCCGAATACATACTCCATGGGTTATTATATCATAATCAAAACACATCGTGTTAATTTTTTCCATGCACATTGTGTCTATAGAAGCATTTTCTAAGAGCCTAAAAATTACTTTTATATTTCCCCATTCTATCTCCTGGCACTTCCCGTCTGCAAAAGACACTTGAACATTCATGGATTCTGTGTTTTGAATCACCTTTTTGTAAATGCATACTCCCTCATAGGTGCGTTTACCCTGCATTGCATAAGGAAGGTCTACCTGTCTGCCCACCTGCTTTTTAAAAAGTTCCAATATTTGCTGCAAATGAATTTCTTGTATATCTTTTTCCTTTTGACAAATCCGTATCAGAACGCTCTTTATGATGAATGGTCTGAAAACTGCAGGAGCTTCAAAAAAAGAACTCTCCAACAGAATATAACCCTTTTCATGCTGTTTTACACACTGCTCATAATAAATTTCTGTCTGTTCCTGCAAAAATGCTTGAAGCTCCTGTAACTGACTCATGGTTTCTCCAATATGAGCCACTGTGCGCGCATTTACTTCCTTTTCCAAGTATGGAATCACATGATTGCGAAGACGATTTCTTGTATAATCATCCTCTTCATTTGTTGAATCTGTGCAGTATGGAATATTTCTCTCTTTTAGAAACTCCTCAATCTCCTTGCGCTCCAGACATAACAGTGGTCGGACATACCCACCGGCAATCGGCCTGATACCACCCATTCCTTGAATCCCGGTGCCCCTTGCCAGGTTCATGAAAAATGTCTCTACACTATCATTCATATGGTGTGCCAGAGCAATCTTGGTTCCTCCATACATCTCCATCGTACGCATGAAGGCCTCCCGCCTTACATCACGCCCAGCCTCTTCCGTAGATTGTTTCCTTTCTTTCGCAATCAATTCCACGTTTTCTTCATAGACCTCACAGATTATGCCATGCTCCTTACATACCTCTCTCACATATGCTTCATCTGCATCTGCCGCTTCTCCCCGAAGGCCATGGTTTACATGTACAACCACCATGTCAAAGGTTAGTTTTTTCTGCAACTCCATAAGCACAAAAAGAAGGCATATGGAGTCTGCTCCTCCTGATACGCCTACAATCAGCTTGTCCTCTTTTTGAATCATGTTTTGCTTCGCAACATATTGTTCTACTTTGTGAAAAACCATAACCTTATTTTCCTTTGTAAATTAATTACAATTCTATCTCATTCCTTGCTATTTTTCAAGACTCCATATTCCTACTGCCAAAACCGTCATATCGTCCATCGGTATTTCACCGGAACATTCTAGCACCTGTTCCATCACATGCTGGGCTATCTCTCTTGGATTGGTCTTTTGAGTTCCTTCAATAATCATCTTCATGAGAATTTCCTGTTCTCCCACCGGCAGCGCATCCATTACTCCATCGGTTACCATGATTACAACATCTCCATCCTTCAATTCCACATTCTGCTCGTCCGGCTCCAGATGAGACAACACTCCGATTGGAAGACTGGTAGATCGAACACAATCCACCCGGTCTGCCCTTTTAATAAATGTGGAAGACGCACCGGCTTTCACAATCTCGCACTTCCCACTATATAAATCAAACACGCTCATATCAATGGTAGAAAAGCGAACTTCCTCCCTTCCCATTACCAACGCCGTATTTAACATCTGAAGGGCCGTTTCCTTTGGAAAACCTGCATTCAACAGTTCCTCTAAAAGTTCCACCACCATTGTACTCTCTCTGGACGCCACTTCTCCGGCTCCCATACCATCCGATAGAATTATACCTTGTTTCCCTCCCGGCAAATCAATCAGCGAAAAATTGTCCCCGGAAATTTTGCGGCATCCCTTCCCAATCTTGGCTACTCCTTGCAACGTATGAAACTTTGGTCCCTCCACACAGGTAATTGTACAATATTCCGAACTCAGAACTGTTCTCTCTTCTTTTCCCAGAATCATATTCCTGCCACAACAATCGGAAATAACCTTCGCCAATTCCTTTGTGGTTACACACTCTCCCTTAGGTGCCTTTGTGGTTACATGAATTTCGTATCTACCATCCTCTGTAACCAGGAAAACGGTTGTTAAAATCTTTAATCCCATTCTTCCAAATCGGCTTTTTATCTTTTTTTCCAAATGCTCGTCCGCAAAAATGCTGGCATCCAATTCTCTTGTTGCATGTTGTATCATCTGCGCAAAAGAATCCAGTTGAGTAGCACAGCCCTCCCGGCTTTGAGCCATCCTCTGACTCCATAATAAATTCTGTTTCTCCTCTTTATATACATCCAGCGTAGTGCAAAGAAACCTTGGGGCCTGTACACAGTGCTTCTGCAGCTTTCTTTTCACCTCTACATTCAGCTCCGTCCCGCAATTCTCCACCGCCTGAAAAATGTCACACAAAAGTTCATATGTATTTTTGCGTTCCCTCCCCAGACACAACTCTCGGCTCCCACAGTTCTCACACGTTGTCTTGCATACCTTGTCACACATCCCTTTCAACTCTTCCTCAGAAAAAAAGAATTTTCGTTCCTCCAATTCCAAGAATACTTTGGATAGTTTTCCAAGTGAGTTAACAAATTTGTCAATTTGTATCACATAAGGATTCATTTCTAAGTCTTTCATCTCTTTCTTCCCCCAACAAACCAGAAATAAAAAAATAGCTTTAGGACTTCTCCTAAAGCTATCATTCGTATCATATTCAATTCTATGCAGACTATGGCTTCGCCTTAAAAAGAACCTCATTAGGATTCACCAATCCCAACTTCTCTTTTGCCACATCCTCCACATATTCCTCTGTTCCAACGTATTCTTCTAACGCTTCGATCTCTTCGGCCCGCGCTGCTTCCTCTTCCAGTTGTGCCTCTAACGTTGCTTCTTGCGCTTTATAATTCCTATTCTTCTCGTGTAATGAAATACTTCCGACTGCCAGAACCATTGCCAATAATATAATTACACAAGAAATAGAAAGAATGCTGATTCTATGCTGCATCACACGCGTCTTCATACGTGCTTTGCGCCTCTTTTCTCTCCTGCTCCCCATATGTATTCACCCTTTGTTGTTTAACTCACCCATACAACATCATATTACCTTGTTTTTTTGCTTTTATCAACCACTTTTTTCATGAATTTTCCTACAAATTTCTGCAAAAACCAGCAAGTAATTCCCCCACCTGCCAAAACACCTAAAACAAAGTACCACCGAATACTTCCTCCACAGGTGCGGTACATTTCCGTAAACAAATAAAAACCGGTTCCTGCCCAGAACATAAAATCCTCTATAGAAACCCAAAACAGTGTGTGTTTAATAATTCTGCGAAACACACGAAGGGCATAGTACACCAAACATATCATATTCCCTAGGAGGCAGGCCGAAACAAAAATTGAAATCTCATTTCCAATCCCAAGCATACCATTTACTTAAATAATTTCATAAAGAAATTATCACCCTTCTTACTGCTTTGCTGAACTTCTGAATAAGCAACGCTATCAATATGACCGGTCAGGTCTACTTCCCCCTTTTCCAGACTTAAACGATTCACATGCAGGTCTTTTCCCTTTACCATAAGCATACCCTGCTCCGTCTCCAAAAGCACCTCATTTAGGTCAAATGCAAGCACGTCCAACACACCGGTCACCATACTTGTCTTTCTATTGTTAATCACCAATTTATGGGCTTTAGGTATCTGTCTCTCCTCCAAAAAATCACAACCTTTCCTACACTTCATTATTTATTGTATGAAAGGCTCACCCATTTTATGACAAGTTATCACTTCTTTTACAAGTATTTAAACAGTTCCTTTGCCTCTTCTTTTTTAGTCGTATCAAGAATGTTAAGCACTTCCACCTTAGCCACTTTTGTACCAAATTGAATTTCAATCACATCCCCAATCTTTACTTTCGCAGATGCTTTGGCCACAGCACCATTAACAAGTACTCTTCCCGCATCGCAGGCCTCATTGGCTACCGTTCTTCTTTTGATAAGGCGTGATACTTTCAAAAACTTATCTAATCTCATAACTCCTCCAATAAAAAGAGATTGCGTTTCCGCAATCCCTTTTACTTTTTCTTATTCTCCGTAAATTATGCGTTGATAGCATCTTTGAATGCTTTACCAGCTTTGAATTTTGGAGCTTTGCAAGCTGCAATTGTCATTGTTGCACCTGTTTGAGGATTTCTTCCTTCTCTTGCTCCTCTTTCACTTACTTCAAATGTTCCAAATCCAACTAATTGAACTTTTTCACCTTTTTTAAGTTCGTCAATTACTACATCAGCAAACGCTTTTAATGCTGCTTCAGAATCTTTTTTAGATAAATTTGCTTTTTCAGCCATAGCTGCTACTAATTCTGCTCTGTTCATGGATTTTCTCCTCCTTTAAAAATTAAAACATCTAGGTATTGTTATAACTGTTTCGAAAGAGTTTGTCAAGCAAAATCGGCAATTTTCCCTTGATTTTCAAGGTTTTTCCGTGATTTTAAGTAGTTTTTACTAATTTTATTATAAACGAAAACAAAACAACTCTTGCAAAAACTTTCTTTTCTCCTCAGTTTGCCTAATTGCCATTTCCAGTTTTTCTAAACTCTTTCCTGAAATCCATGCTTTCCGAGAACGATAATAGGCGTTTGCTGCCTTCCAAAACTTCTCCGGATATGCAATGCAAACTGCAATATATTCCAACTCCGCCTCCGAAAGAGGAATAATCCGATTATAACATTCCAGCATTTTGTGCCCAAGATTCACATTCCATTGATTCTTTTCCATCGTTTTACGCAGAAAATAATAAAAATCTGTAAGTTGTATTCCGCAATAAAAATGTTCAAAATTGGTGGTGGCAATTCCTCCGGGCGTAATCAGCACATTGTGGTAATTATAATCACCGTGAGCAATAGCACCCTCCATTTTGCTTTGTTCTGCCAGTCTGCTATATTCTGAATTTTTGAGACATACATAGGCCGCCTCAGCCCACTGATACATCGCATCAAAATGTCCCAGAAATACAAGTTCAAACTCTCCTTTTCCCACCTTGTTCCTAATAAATGTCCGCACTTTTTTCATTTCCCGATTATGTCGTGAGAATTCCTCCTGCAGATTTTCCCGAGAAGTACTTGATACCGATGGCTGTTTCATAATTCGATGGAGTAATGCTAGATTTTGAATCCCTTCCAAAATATCTGGCTCTCGCTTATTGTCACACTCCCTTCCATGGAACCATCTCTTCAATAAATATTTTGTTCCATCCTCAGAAGTGCTTAAGAGCGCTCCTTCTTTATTTTTCTCAATTATATCTATTGTTCTATAACCCTGTCCCTGTATATGCTGATACAACTCGTATAATGCAGGGATTCGTTTTTCCGAGAACTGCATTTCCTTTAATATGAATGGGCCTTGATTTGTCTCACACAAAATTGCACCTCGAATCTTTCGGGTGCTTTTCACATTTATGTTATATAGTTCTAATACCTCTAATTCCTTCTCCTTCATACTGCCCCCTACATTTGCATTTCCTTGTTCTTTCTAAATGTATGACGAGCCATGAGAAAGTATGAATCATTCAGATCTTTTCCCTGATTCTGCAAAACAGCATGGCTGTCAGCGTACTGATTGCCGTTGCCACAAGCCCAGCTCCGACAATGCCTGCCGGATTCTCACTGCCATACTGGCTGCGATATGCAATAATATTAATAGGTATCAGCTGTAAGGAAGAAATATTCAGAATTAAAAATGTACACATTTCGTTGCTTGCAATCCCCTTTTCTCTTACAATACCGGATAGTTTTCCCTTTCTCCTGTCTTCCTCCAATTCTCCCAGTGCATCCATTGCCTTAAGTCCCGCCGGTGTTGCCGCCCAACCAAGCCCTAATACGTTCGCAATAAAATTTGTGGCAATGTATTGATTTGCCGGATGTCCCTTGGGAATATGGGGAAAGAAAAATCGAATCACAGGAAAAATGGCTTTGGTAGATGCCTGTAAAATGCCGGCTTTGGTAGCAATCTCCATTAGTCCCACCCAAAATGACATAACACCTACCATTGTAATACAGAGTGATACTGCATCCTTAGAAGAGTCAATGGCAGCGTTGGTAATTTCCATTAAATTGCCCTGGATGGCTCCATATAAAATACCAATGATAATCATTCCGGCCCACAAAAAATTCAGCATATACTATCTCCATTTCTTAAGCGAATCATCTCGATAATATATGCTGAATTCATTTTATAAATGTATATTTTTCTCTTTTAGTCTGCGATTCACAATTCCACCTAGCAGTGTGTATACCACTGACACAATTGGAATAAAGATTAGCATTCCTACAAGCCCCATAAGACTTGCGCCCACACTCACTGCTGCAAGCACCCAAATGGATGGAAGCCCAACTGAATTCCCCACCACATGTGGGTAAATAAAGTTCCCCTCAATTTGCTGTAGCACCAAGAACATGATAATAAAAATTAAGGCTTTCATAGGAGCAACCATAAAAATCAAAAGTGCTCCCACACCACATCCAATAAATGCACCAAAGATTGGAATCAACGCCGTAAATGCAATCAGCACCGAAATCAACAATGCATATGGCAGTTTTAATATAGACATCACTACTAAAAACATGGCTCCTAATATAATTGCTTCCAAACATTGTCCTGTTAGAAAACTGGAAAAGGTCTTGGAAGTCACAGAACCTAGTGCCAGAAATATTTCTGTCCAATCCTGTGGAAGAAAAGCATACATGAGTTTACGTACTTGAACGCCCAACTTTTCCTTCTGCAATAAAATGTAACACGAGAACACAAACGAGATAAAAAACGTATATACTCCACTTACAATACTTTTTGCAGCTGCATATGTGGTATCTAGCACACTTCCGGCACCCGTTTTAAAGAAGTTCACAACATCTCCCAGAATTTTATCCCATTGAAACTCTAATCCTTGAATCTGCTCTACCAATTCCGGATTGTCTTGGAATAATCGAACCGCCCATGCTTGAACTTGAGGAATAAATTCCTGCATGGTCTTGCCTAAATTCATAATGGTATTTCCCAATTCCGGCACTACAACAAACATCACTATTGCCAATAACCCGATTACAAAGATAAGGGCCAAAAGAAAACTCACAGGACGCATAAACTTAGCACCCCATTTTTTCTCAGCCAATTTGGTCTCCTTGAAAAGTTTTTCCTCAATAAAACGCATCGGCACATTTAACACAAAGGCTATGGCACCTCCTAATGCAAAGGGGAGGATGACATGACCTAAAAATTTAATACCGGAAAATAGCATTTTGTAGTTCCACAATGCCACCAAAATTAAAATTGTAAAGAGAATCAATCCCTTGATTTTTTTCATGTTTTCTTTATTTAAATCCATTTTTCACCCTACTATACGTTTTTTAACAGAATAACATTGTAATGTACATTATACAACTAATTTTCTCTAAAATTCTATATCCCTATTCAAGTCGTGAAAAAAAACAGGAAACCATCAGGTTTCCCGTTTTTCTTGTCTTGTCAATATCAATTACTAGTTTGTAATAGTCATTTCTGATTCTTTATCAAATACGTGAATCTTTTCTGCATCTAATGCAAATTTAACTGTATCGCCTGTTCTAGCTGCTGTTCCTGGTTTAACTCTTGCTGTCATGCTAGCACCTTCGTAATCGAAGTATAAGTAAACTTCTGCACCTAACATTTCGTATACACGAATTGTAGACTCGATTACTGTATTTGGAGAAGCTGCGATAAATTCTTCTTCATCATGTACATCTTCTGGACGAACACCAAGTACAACTTTCTTTCCTTCATATCCGCCTTCAATTAATTTCTTAGCTTTTGCTTCTGTTAATTGGATAGCAGCTGGTCCAACTTCAAGGAATACCTTATCTCCGTCTACCTTACATACAGCATCTAAGAAGTTCATCTGTGGTGATCCGATAAATCCAGCAACGAATAAGTTGCATGGTGAATCATATAATGCTTGTGGTGTATCTACCTGTTGAACAATACCTGCACTCATAACTACGATTCTTGTACCAAGTGTCATAGCTTCTGTTTGGTCATGAGTAACGTAGATGATAGTTGTACCTAATCTCTGATGTAATTTAGAGATCTCGATACGCATTTGTCCTCTTAATTTAGCATCCAAGTTTGATAAAGGTTCGTCCATAAGGAATACCTTAGGATTACGAACGATAGCACGTCCCATAGCAACACGTTGTCTTTGTCCACCTGATAATGCTTTTGGTTTACGGTCTAATAAAGCTTCAAGGTCAAGGATCTTAGCTGCTTCACGAACCATTCTGTCGATTTCATCTTTTGGTACTTTTCTTAATTTAAGACCAAATGCCATGTTATCGTATACTGTCATGTGTGGATATAATGCGTAGTTTTGGAATACCATCGCGATATCTCTATCCTTTGGTTCTACGTCATTTACAAGTCTTCCGTCGATTTCTAACTCTCCTGAAGAAATTTCTTCCAGACCAGCGATCATACGAAGTGTTGTTGTCTTTCCACATCCTGAAGGTCCAACGAAGATGATAAATTCTTTATCTTCAATTTCAAGATTAAAATCTTTTACTGCATGGAATCCGTTTGGATACACTTTATTAATGTTTCTTAATGATAAACCTGCCATTTTTATGTCCTCCTAATGACTTTCAGTTTTTTAACTTTTATTAGTATAATAAAAAAAGTCAAGCCGGTCTATGACCAACTTGACCAAATTTTTCAGGATTTACTGTACAATCCGACGAAACACGTATCAACTTGTACATTGTTGCACAAATCATTTATAGTAATTGTTGGTAAACATCTCTCTTCGCAATTCCACGGTCCTTTGCAACCATCTTCATGGCATCTTTCTTTAAGGCCCCCTGATTCATGTAATAATCCATGTGTTCCTCGATGCTCATCTCTTCCCACTTGGCGACCTCCTCACGGCGAAGTTCCTCGTGGCTTTTGCCTTCCATCACCAGTACGCATTCCCCTTTCGGTTCCTGTGACTCATAATAAGAAACTGCTTCTTCCAATGTAGTCACAAATGCTGTCTCATGCTTTTTTGTCAACTCGCGACAAACCGTAATTCTCCGATTTCCCAAATATTCCAAAAGTTCCTGCAAGGTTCGCACCAAACGGTGTGGTGCTTCATACATGATAATGGTTCTTGTCTCATTTTCAAGTTCTTTTAATACCGTCTGTTTTTCTTTTTTATCGGATGGCAAAAATGCCTCAAAAGCAAAACGTCTCGTAGATAATCCCGATAAAGTAAGGGCAGTTATGCAGGCTGCGGCTCCCGGAAGGGACGTAACTTCAATCCCTGCTTCATAACACATCTTCACCAATTCTTCTCCCGGATCCGAAATACCCGGTGTACCCGCATCTGTAATCAAAGCGATGTTCATTCCCGCCTGTAGTTTTTCTACAAGTTTCTTTCCTTTTTCTATCTTGTTATATTCGTGATAACTGGTCATCGGTGTCTTGATTTCAAAGTGGTTCAACAACTTGATGCTGTTTCTGGTGTCTTCAGCCGCAATGAGATCCACTTCTTTTAATGTACGTATCACCCGGAATGTCATGTCCTCCAAATTCCCTATTGGCGTCGCACACAAATATAACTTCCCCGCCATCTTATCTTCTTCCTCTCTATCTTACACATTATTACAACAATCTCATTACTTCATCCCATACTCTACAAGCAATTCGTCATGATAGACTCCTGGTTCCTTATACACAATCAGTGGAGGCTCTACTGTCATACGAGAATTTCCTCCTCGAAGACCTTCAATCAATACCATGTTAGGCTCTTTATCTACAAACGGATGTACCATTCGCATTCTTTTTGGCTCTATTCCCACTTGTACCATTTTGGACAAAATTTCTGCCAAACGGAACGGTCTGTGCACCATATAAAATCTGCCTCTATATTTTAATAGTTTTGCACTCTCTCTTAATATATCGTCCAAAGTACAGAGCACCTCGTGTCTGGCAATGGCTTTCGTGTCAGATGGGTTTGCAATTCCATGCTGACCAATCATGTATGGGGGATTTACTGTTATGACATCAAAAGAGACAGGACCGAAAATCTGGGCTGCCTCTTTTATATCTCCGGTTACAATCTCCACTTGTTTTTCCAAATGATTATGCATGACGCTTCTTCGTGCCATGTCAGCACTTTCTTCCTGAATTTCAAGACCAACAAATGTCTCTCCTTCCGTCTTGGCTGTCAGCAAGATGGGAATAATGCCCGTCCCTGTGCCCAAATCAAGTGCTCGTTCCTGTTTTTTTACACGGGCAAAATTGGCCAAGAGCACTGCATCCATTCCAAAACAAAATTTCTCTGGATGTTGAATAATCTCATATCCATTTACCTGCAAATCGTCCAGACGTTCTTCCGGTTTCAGTTTCATCTATTCTTTCTCCAAAGCGGATAGTTCACGCATCTCTTCTTTAGTTAATTTAACATCGTTCTTCTTTTTCCTTGGTTTGAAACGAAGCTCATCCGCTCTATACTCGCGGATTTCCTTTTCATCATCATCCATAGTAACAATGACTTTTACAAGTTGGCGGAGTACGCTTACGCTCTGTACTTCTCCTCTTAATCCATCACCTGTCGTTACATAATCCCCAATTGCCGGGAGTCGGCTGTTCAATTCCTCATAAGTCTCCTCCTCATTGGTGAGACAACACATCAATCTTCCACATACCCCTGAAATCTTCGTCGGATTTAAAGAAAGATTCTGCTCCTTTGCCATCTTAATGGATACTGGCGCAAACTCTGATAAATATGTGCTACAGCAAAGAGGTCGTCCACAAATCCCTATTCCACCTCGAATCTTTGTCTCGTCACGCACTCCAATCTGACGAAGTTCAATACGAGTACGAAATACTGCTGCCAAATCCTTTACCAATTCACGGAAATCGATCCTTCCGTCAGCAGTAAAATAAAATAGCACTTTGTTACCATCAAAGGTATATTCCGCATTAATCAGTTTCATATCCAACTCATGCTTGCGAATCTTCTCCAAGCAAATATCAAATGCTTCCTTTTCTTTTTCTCTATTCTTTTCCTCGTTTCTCTTATCCTCGTCTGTGGCAATACGGATTACCGACTTTAATGGTTGCATAATATCCTCGTCCGGCACTTCCTTAACACCCGCCACAACATGGCCAAACTCCACGCCACGAGCAGTCTCCACAATTACTTTATCGCCTTTTCTGATATGAAGTTTTCCTGGCGAAAAATAGTATACCTTTCCCGCCTGACGGAATCTTACTCCAATTACTTTTGTCATAATTCTAGTTCTCCTTTATTGTAAGCAACAGCAATTCCATTAATAAATCAAAGTTAACATTTGCCTTGATTCTGGCTTTCGCTTTTTCAATGCTTTCTAAAATGGTCTCAAGCCCTTCATAAGAACTCTTTGCAGCCTTTTCTTTGATAAACTTTAATTGGTCACCAAATACCAGGCCACCCACATCCTTTGTGGCTTTGTATAACAATACATCACGATACCAGATTGTAATAATGTCTAAATAATCCGTTACTTCTAATTTATACTTATTAATCTCTTTGATTGCACTAACAATCTCAGACAACTCCATCTCGTCAATATACTTTAACAGTTGAATTGCCTCTTCTTTAATCTCATTAAAGTGCTCGGATTTAGCAAGCATAATTGCACGTCCGATGTTCCCCTGTGCAAATGCAGCACACAAATCCGCCTGATAATCCGGAATCTGCATCTGTTCCATCAAATACTTCTTCACAAGCTTATCCTTAATGTTCCGAAGTTTCAACATAACGCAACGAGAACGAATGGTTGGCAGCAGACTGTCTGCATTTTCCGTCAACAAAAAGATAACTGCGTATTCCGGTGGTTCCTCGATGGTTTTTAAAATCGCATTCTGTGCCTGTACTGTCATCAAATCTGCTTCCGGAATAATGTATACCTTATATGGACTACTATATGGCTTAATCATAATATCGCCATTCACCTGTGTTCTCACATCGTCCACACTGATAGACGCCGGTTTTTCATGTTTCACTGTAATAATATCCGGTTGATTACCATTATTTGCCTGAATACATGAACGACATTCTCCACACGGCTCTGCCTCTCCCGATTCACACTGCAATGTCATGGCAAATAATTTTGCAAGCATCTTTTTCCCTGAGCCTCTCTGCCCATTTAAAATATATGCATGTGAAACCTTATTCTGTCCAACGGAATCTTTGATGTACTGAATAATATCCCGATGTCCCACAACGTCTTTAAAACCACCCATGGCATTGCCCTCCTTTTAAAACTTTTCTGTCCTAACAGTATATCACATTTCTTCTCGAATACCTAGAAGAATTTCATCAACACATTTTTCCACATCTGTATTGAAAAATTTGCGAGTTATCCCCGCTTCTTTCAGCTTTTCCACAGAAAAATCTGCTGCATCTGCCAAAAATCTCCGACACATTTCCTCATACTTTGGTTCGACCTGCTTGCGTTCACGATGAAGCGCTCTTTCTAAGCGCACACCATCGTCCACATCTATATAAATTGGAACCAATTTTTCCGCGCCCAAATGCTCACGCATGCCTCTATAAGACTCCAATGTGCCAATGGCAATATAGTTATCATCTGCGTCAAACTGTCCGTCATCCACAGTAAAATATTTCCAAATGCCATGTACTGTATTATATTCCCTAAGTTCTATGACCTTTCCTGCTTTCTGAAATTCTTGCAGTTTGTCATCATCTACGAAATGGTATTCTACACCTTCCATCTCCCCCTCGCGGATTGGACGGGTTGTGTAGATTACAATTGTTTTCAATTCTGGCATCTGTTCCTTGATTTTTTTGTAAATCGTGTCTTTCCCGGATGCACTCTTTCCCATTAGATAAAATATCTTACTCATTTATTTCCTCTTTTTACTGTATCTTAATAACCTGATTTTTCGTCTGTGCTATCGTCTTTTACGATTTTCACAATACGGCTTGTTCCTAGTCTATTTGCACCAAGTCCAATAAAGTCTTCCGCATCTTGTATAGAAGAAATTCCACCCGCTGCCTTAATAAGCACTCCCGGCTCTACATGCTCTGCAAACAATGCAACATCTTCTCTTGTGGCACCGTTTGTAGAAAATCCAGTGCTTGTCTTAATATATTCCGCTCCTGATGCCGAAACAATTTCACACATTTTTATTTTTTCTTCATCTGTGAGCAGACATGTTTCAATGATTACCTTTAAGAGTTTTCCTTGACAGGATTCTTTGATTGCCTTGATTTCTGCAAGAAGTTCATCCCACTTTTTATCCTTTACCCAACCGATGTTAATCACCATATCGATTTCATCAGCACCGTTTTTCACTGCATCTTCTGTCTCAAAACATTTTACCGCTGTAGTGTTGTAGCCGTTTGGAAAACCGATTACGGTACAGATGGCTAATTTGTCGCCCACGTATTCTTTTGCAGCCTTTACAAATGCCGGCGGAATACATACGGAAGCCGTGTTATATTTCATTCCATCGTCGCAAATTGCACGAATTTGTTCCCAAGTGGATTCTTGTTTTAATAATGTGTGGTCTACTATACTTAAAATTTTATTAATTCCCATTTCTATGCTCCTTTTTAATTTCCTACAAACTCAGTAAGAACCCTTTCAGTCTCGCGGCAATTCTCTCATGACCCGCATCATTTGGATGTAATCCGTCCGGCATATAAAGTTCCTGATAAATCGGAACCTTTGGTGTCAAGCCACCTACCTGAAGCATGTCCAAAAACGGAATGGAATATTTTCTTGTAACTGTCTTCAATATCTCCACATAATCATACAGTGTTCCCACCGGCTCCAGTTTTCTGCTGCCGCAGAGACTCTCTTCATTATATCTGTGAAGTGGAGACATGAAAACAATCTGTGATTTCGGAAAACGATTAATAAGTTTCTCGCAAATCACATGACATGCTCCCCAGAATGTATCTTCTGTGCGGTCTTCCGGTGTCCCAATCGGTGCATCTCCGTGACCGAAGTCATTTGTACCTCCAAACACAACGATGAGGTCACAGTCTTCGTCGATGTCATCTACTCTTGGAATAAAATATAAATCTTGTCTTGGATTTTCACTTGGATTTTTCTGTCGTGCGATACGTGTACCGCCAATTCCATCTATATAAAGTTCTCTAACTCCACATTCTCTCTGGATGCGGTTGTAATACATGTTGCTAAGGTCTGTTACACCAACGCCTTCTGTAATGCTGTCTCCGAGGCATGCCATTTTGATTCCTTTTAATTCCATCTTGCTGTCTCCTTTTTCTATCTCTTGTTAACCATATTCTGTTTCTAATTTCTTTCATTATCATAACACTCTGCATAAAAAATGTCACTTGTTTTAATCTGTCTTTTTGTGGAATACTCTTAAAAACAAACCGGAGTCCACTATATTATGCATTTTAAAACCAGAAAACCTGTCTTATATTTACTCGCCATACTGATATTTTTTATTTTGTCACTCTACCTTCTGCAGCGTTATTTTGCCCACCGCCACCTATATTTTGTGCCGGATTATCCAAGAGTAACCATTACGGAAGACACAGACTATGAAACAATCTTTCTCCAGACAGGTCTGGGAGAAAGTGCCGTTCAAAAACTAATTGAACAAGGTAAGTTTAAAACAGTTTTAAATGCACAGGAAAACTTTTTCAATCCCCCTAAAGCTAACTGTGTCCCACTATTTGGCTGGTTTACACGAAAGGATAAGATTTCAAAAAAGGACGCTCTTCCGCTGGTTGATTTGCAACCTGGAGACATTATCGTCTCTTTATCCACACACACAATGGGTTGGGGACACGGACACGCAGGCTTAGTTCTAGATAGCCAATCCTCATTGGAATGTGTGTCGTTGGGTAATAATTCTACTATAATGAATACTTCCCATTGGAGTACCTACTCTAATTATGCTGTTTTACGTGTAAAAAATGCATCGTCAAAAGTTCGTGCTAAAGTTGCTGATTACGCAAAAGAAACTCTCTATGATATTCCCTATCACTTATCTGCCGGCTTTATTGGTGAAAAAGCACCAGATACCGAAGAACCTTATTTTGGCATGCAATGCGCTTATTTAGTTTGGTATGCTTGGAATCATTTTGGATATGATTTAGATTCAGACGGCGGACGCTTGGTAACGTCCGCCGATTTATTACATTCTGATTTGTTAGAAGTGGTGCAGATATATGG
>JAZRON010000021.1:0-3067 GCA_045648725.1 Faecalimonas sp. | reverse complement strand
ACGCGCAACTGTCCATTTTCTTTGTCAATTTCACAGATACTGATTGGTCTTGGAAGCAATTTTGTTCCATCGTTTGTATACATGGAAATGAATTGTCCCGGTTTTGCAGTCTCTGCCGCTTCTGTGCGAAGCCACATGCTGAAAATACCTGCTGCAATCTGTTCCTGTGAAACAACGACTGCGATTTCTTTTTTTCTGTCTGCCATGTCGATTCTCCTATTATCTATTTTCCAGTGCGCCCTTGATGTCTGCAACCATATCTTCCACAGCTGCTCTTGATGCTTCTCCAAAGTTTTCAGCACCGAATTTTGCATAAGCTTCTTGTTTGTAAGCTGCAATAATTCCACGAGAAGAGTTTACAATTGCTCCAAGTCCGTCTTTATTGAAGAAGTGTACCAAGTCTTTTCCTTTTCCGCCTTGTGCACCGTAACCTGGAACCAAGATATATGCCTTCGGCATTACCTTACGAAGCACTTTTCCCATCTCCGGATAAGTTGCTCCAACTACTGCACCAACATAACTGTATTCATCACCCATGTGCGATTCGCCCCATGCAGCCACTTTTTCACCAACCAATTCATACAATGGTTTTCCATTGATTAATTGGTCTTGGAACTCGCCACTAGATGGATTTGATGTTTTTACTAATACGAAGATACCTTTGTTTTCTTCTTTACAAACTTTAATAAATGGGTCTACGCCATCTGAACCAAGGTATGGATTTACCGTTACAAAATCTTCATCAAAAGGAACATAGGTCTTGCTTCCTACCTGCACGCGACCAACATGCCCTACAGCGTATGCTGCTGAAGTAGAACCGATGTCCCCACGCTTGATATCACCAATAACTACCAAACCTTTTTCTTTACAATAGTCTACTGTTTTCTTGAATGCCACAAGTCCTGGAATTCCGAATTGCTCATACATTGCAATCTGTGGTTTAACAGCCGGAATTAAATCGTAAGTCTTGTCCACGATTTCTTTGTTGAACTGCCAGATTGCTTCTGCTGCACCTTCCAATGTCTCTCCAAATTCTGCAAAGGCTTTTTTCTGCACATGCTCTGGAATGTAGTTTAGCATTGGGTCTAATCCTACTACAATTGGTGCATTTGTCTTCTTGATGTTTGCTACTAATTTATTAATCATTTCTCTTCCTCCTGGAATTTTATTTTCGATAATACAATTATGGCAAGGCGCAAAAACACGCAGTACCACATATTAACAATATTCTAACACAGGGCAGAAAAAAATGGAATGCAAATCTTTGCATTCCATTAAATTTCAATTAAATTTTTCGTAAACATTCCAAAGCTGCTTCCAATTGATTATCTGCCTCTGGATTGTCTTTATCATATACATATTCCACCTTCACATCCGGCTCAATCCCGATGCCGTGAATATTTCTTCCCTTCGGGGTAAAATATTCTGATGTGGTAAGTTTCAAACTAGTTCCATCCGGTAGACCATAGATATTCTGCACAATGCCTTTTCCATAGGTTGTGGTTCCGACTAAAGTTCCAACTCCGTAATCTTGAATGGCTCCTGCAAATATTTCAGATGCGCTGGCACTATTTCCATTGATAAGAACAGCCATCGGAATCTGAAGCTGATGTTCGTCATCGGAAGTAATCACATCGCCCTTCCCATTCTTATCTTTGGTTGAAACTATGGTTCCCTTCGGAAGAATCAAGTCTAACATATCGCACACGGTAGACAGATTCCCTCCCGGATTGTTTCTAAGATCAACCACCAAAGACTGCATGCCTTGATTTGTTAATTCGGTTAATGCAGTCTCGAACTGATGATATGTCACTGTTTCAAACCCGGATATTTGAATATATCCTATGTTTTGTTCCTTCATCTCATAGGCTACCGTATTCACCTCAATAATATCTCTCGTAACCTTGCAGGTGAATTCCTCCATGGCTTCCCCGCGCAGTACGGTAATTTCAACGGTAGTCCCTTTTTCTCCACGGATTTTCGAAACCACCGTGTCCAAATCCTGACCTGTCACTTCTTCTCCATCTACTTTGTAAAGAATATCTCCATTCAAAAGTCCGGCTTTTTGTCCCGGAGAGTCTTGGTAGACTGTAGTAAATGTAATAATCTGTGTCTCTATCTCCTGAGTGATTACTACGCCGATTCCACCAAATTCTCCCGACGTGGACTCTTTGAGGCTTTGTGTCTCTGCCTCATTATAATATACAGAATAAGGATCCCCCAATCCGGCCACATAGCCTTTGATAATCGACTCCTGAAGTAATTCCTCATCCACCTCGTCCTCGTACAGATATTCACTTCTAATCATGTTCTTAATCACTTGCATCTTTTGTTCCGTGGTAGACTCCAAGATTCCGTCCAAACCGAATATGTTTGTTAAAATCATGCCTACTATTACTAACATAGCAAGGGCGCCAACTAGCGCCCCCTTAAAAAAACTTCTTTTATATCCCATGTATGTACCTTCCTACATATATTTTGATGGATTCACTGCCACACCATTCACTTCTACTTGAAAATGAAGATGGTTCCCAGTAGATTGACCGGTAGTACCAACACCACCAATGTGCTGCCCTTTTGCCACCTTATCTCCTGCTGAAACGTATGGACTCTCAAACATGTGCATGTATTTGGTCACCAATCCATTACCATGACTAATAACTACCCAATTCCCTGCCGAAGAACTGTATCCTGCTATCAACACTGTGCCTGCTGCTGCTGCATAAATCGGTGTTCCCCTTGGCGCCGCATAATCGTGTCCCTTATGTGGATTAGGGTCTCCTATGCCCTGACGAACCTCTCCAAAATAACTGGACTGATAGGACATTCCCGGACATGGATGTGTAAAGTAACCGTTCCCACTTACTACCGGTGGCTTTGGCTTTACAGTCGAACTTCCACTTGAGCCTCCTGGTTTTCCCGTAGTTCCCGAATTGGAATTACCCGAGTTGCTGACAGGCTTCTTCTTATTTGCTTCCTCCTGCTCCTTGGCTCTTCTTGCTTCATCTTCCGCCTTTTTTATATTGTCCTTGATGCCCTTCAACTGAGATTGAATATTAGCTAGTTC
>JAZRON010000020.1:0-2841 GCA_045648725.1 Faecalimonas sp. | reverse complement strand
TACAGAGTATGGAAATAGAGTTCTGTAAGAAACATTTTCTAATAAGAATCCGGAAAGGATTGGTGTAATAACCTGAGCTGACATGGAAAATGTATAATATAATCCCGTATATTTACCCACATCTCCTGCAGTACTCATCTCAACCACCATTGGGTAAGAGTTTACACCAATGGATGCCCATGCAAATCCGATAATTCCAAAGAAAATTACCATAGTCCAATGGTATGTCGGATACAATCCAGCTGCAAGGAAACAACTTCCCAGCAATACGATACCGATTAGAATCATTTTCTTTCTGCCTATCTTACTTGCAATGATACCGATTGGAATATAACTAATAATCGCAGCCACCGTAGCGATTAAAAGACAATCTGCATATCCGCCGCCTTCCAATCCCCAAACATGGGTTGCATAACGGGAAAATGCGGTTGTCACTGCGTTATAAGCAATAAACCAGAACGCCACCGACATTAGGATAAACACCAAACTTCTCTTAACATCCTTTGGCAGTTTCCCTGTAGCCTGTACTTCTTTGTTTTCTTCCGAAACATCTTCTGTACTCTCGTCGATGTCAATCTCTGCACGAAGTTTATTCTCCTTAATTGTGAAGAACAGAATCACAACACTGATAACCATGAATAAGCCCACGGAAAGAAACAGTGGCTAATAATTCGGCGTATCACCTTTGCCCACCATGACTTTAATCATAACTAGGGTGTAAACACCACCTATGGCCCCCATGAGATTGATAATAGCATTGGCTTTACTGCGTAGCGACTTTGGTGTCAAGTCCGGCATCAAGGCAACTGCCGGGGAACGATACAGCCCCATACTGATTAAGAGAATGAAAAGACCGCTCACAAACAATACCAGATTCTTCGTATTGTCCGCAAAAGGTAAAATCATTAGGAATAAAAACGCAAGACCGGTTCCGGTCAGGATAAATGGCATTCTCTTTCCAATTGGTGAACTCACTTTATCTGACAAAGTTCCGAAAATCGGAAGCAAAAACAATGCTAACACATTGTCTGCAGCCATGATTGCGCCGGTAATGGTCTCTCCCATGCCAAAAGTATTCTTTAAGATTAACGGAATCACATTATCGTACATCTGCCAAAATGCACTGATGGACAAAAATGCCATTCCAATCAATACCGTTCTTTTGTAATTTAGCTTCATAAAAACCTCCATTTACACTTTGTTTTTCTGTTCTTTTCAGTATACCATTTGACAGGCCGAAAAAAAAGTGTTAAAAAGAAATAAAAAAGGAATGGTAAATTCCATTCCTTCATTCTTTGTGGTTTTGTGTAGAGAATGCTGCCTTAACCGCTGCTAAACCTAAATTTATCCTCTCTCGAGCAGGGTTATCGTTTTGTAAGGTGCACTTTCTTCTTATTTTTATTTTTTAGTTTCTTTGTGTACCCGGTTCATCTGCAGCGGTTAAGGCAACATTCTCTATTATATTATATATTATATGATGTTTTATTTAGAAAGATTACATCCAAAGAGCACCTGTCCATGAACTACTACTATCAGAAGCAGCATAGTGCCAACATCTTACACGATAGTAATATCCAGTTGCTACTGTAATACTCTTACTTGCCATAGCGGAATAGGCGCTAGCATTGGTCACCGTCCAAGAGGTTACACGAACCCAACTTCCATTTACCTGCCTCTCTACAATCGGACAAACGGATACCTCACATTTTACTGTAGCTCCTGTAACTCCTCCTGCTCCTATCTTTGTAGAAGAACTTTTATTAATGATGGAATAGCCTTCTGCCAAATAGGCTCCTCTTGTTGTCAATTGTGCATATCCGATTAATGCTTCCTCTGTTAACAGTTCTGAAAACTCAATGTTCTCTCCTATATCTTCTGCTTTTACTTCATATCCCATACAGAGAATCGTAGACAGACACATGACCATTGTTAACATGAGTGCCATGATTTTTTGTTTCATAATTCGTCTCCTTTTTCAACCCTCTAATATATAGACACACGAACTACGAAAATCTGACGCGTTTTTTAAGAAAAAAATAAATTTTTTACAATTTTTTTCACTTCAACCTCATTTGAGTCCAGTATTAGCATAGAATAGGACACCTCTTTATACTCAAATTGAACTGACCATCTTTCTTCTGCTTCTTCAAATCTATATTTTCTGATATAGATTACTGCATGCTCTGTTTCCTCAACATATTCTTCTACAAAATCATCCTCTATATTTTTACCAAAAGAACCTATCATATAATTTGGTCTTATAAAATATGTAATTTTTACTTCATCGCCCAAACCATACAGCATATAAATTCCCTGTATTTCATCTCCTATGGTCGTTTCCAAGAGCGTAATCCCCTCTGGTAAGTATACTGGCTTGACAGGTGTAAATTCATACTCATCTTCAATCTGTTGATATACCTCCTCCTCTTCGATTGTCTCTACAACTTCTACTCCATCATCTGAATTTATCTGTGTTTGCTTTCTTCCCATAGAAAATAGTTCGAACGCTTCAAACACCTTCTTCGGTCCACCCATACTGGTAACTCCAAATGCCAATATGAAAACCAAGGCTGCCGCAAGCACGAGATACTTGTACATCTTCTTTCTCTTCTTGTAGATTCTTCCCAGGCGGATAAGTTCTTTGTCTTCTGCTGAGAAAATCTCTTTTGCGTCTGCGCTCTCTTCCACATCCCATTCTTCGTCTTCTTCAAGAGGCACTCCTGCTTTGGCAAGTTCTGCATCTATGGCGCGGATGGCACGTTCTGCCTCACGGGCACGAATCTCCTTAAACACTTTTTCTCGCAGGCTTGACGGAACCGGAGCATTCGCCACATCCGGATC
>JAZRON010000019.1:0-5133 GCA_045648725.1 Faecalimonas sp. | reverse complement strand
ATAGAAGGATTTGAGAATAATACAATTGTGGGAAGGAATGTAGGATATATCTGCCGGGTGAGTGAGGTTAACCAGATTCAAAGTATAGTAGGACGAGTGGTTTGTGAGAATGAAAATGGGAAAAAGGAGATGGTAGAGCTTACGGACTGGAAAGAGGAGGAAGGCCAGTATATTCTACGCGGGGACCTAAATCGAGATGGGCGGTATGTTATCTCAGTAGAGGTGTTAGATGTGGAAGGAAATGAATATAGGGAGAAGAGACATATTATTGTAGATAAAACGAATCCTTTGATTCGGGAGTTGGAGGAATTAAACGGAACTCGATTGACATCATTTCAATGGGACTATAGTATTGATGAAATTGTGAATGAATTTACAACATACAATTATGAGATAAGACTGGATGGTGTACTTTGTGACACCGGTAAAGTTTATACACAACAGGGGAAACATATCTTAGAACTTTGGGTGATTGATGGGGCAGGAAATGAGTCCAGAGCGACCGCCACGTTTCACATTGTTGGGGAGAAACAAGAGTCTAAAAAAGAGGGTAAACATGAAAAAAATCCATCCGTTTTACGATGGATTTGGCCAAGTATATTGTTGTTTGGTATTAGTTTGGTTGGTTTTGTGTGGGTATTTAAGAAAAAAGGCTCATAAAAAGGGAGGAGCCAGGTGACCACTTTCGCAGCTCCTGGCATGTATTATGAAAAAGTTTTTGTTGTCCTTTACAATATTTAGTATATAGGGAACAAGTGAAGAAAAAATGTTGTTTAGATGAAAAGTTTTTAAAAGAAAAATGAACAAATTGTAAACGAGACAGGGAAAAGAAAAATATTACAATTGGAATATAGCATAAGATAAGATATAATATTATTATATAGAGTCAAATGAGGAGATGAGAAAGGTTATGAAATATATATCTTTTGCCATACCGTGTTATAATTCGGCGGAATATATGGAACATGCAATCGAGTCAATCTTAAAAGGCGGGGAAGACGTGGAAATCATTATTGTAAATGATGGTTCCAAAGACAACACGCTGGAGATCGGGAAACAGTATCAAGAAAAATATCCGACGATTATCAAAGTGGTTGATAAAGAGAACGGTGGTCATGGGGATGCAGTGAATGCAGGATTAAAGCATGCAACCGGACTGTATTTTAAGGTTGTAGACAGTGATGATTGGGTAGATGAGTCATCTCTTAAGAAGATATTAGAAGTATTACATGAGTTGGTGTCAGAGGAAAAACTAGTCGATATGGTGGTTTCCAATTATGTGTACGAAAAAGTAGGCGCAAAGCATAAGAAAGTGATTCATTATCAAAATGTGATGCCACAGAACCGTATTATCACCTGGAGAGATATGGGGCGTTTTCGATTGGGACAATACATATTGATGCATTCGGTTATGTATCGGACGGAATTATTGAAAATGTGTCGTCTGGAATTGCCAAAGCATACCTTTTATGTGGACAATATTTATGTATACTATCCACTGCCACATGTGAAGAGTTTTTACTATGTGAATGTGAATTTCTATCGTTATTTCATAGGCAGAGATGGTCAGTCAGTCAATGAGAAAAATATGATTAAGAGAATCGATCAACAGATATTTGTCACCAAAACCATGATTGATATGTACCAGATGAATAAGATAGGAAACAAGAAGTTAAGAGGTTACATGATTAATTATTTGGCAATCATGATGACAGTGTCTTCGATTATTGCGATTCGTTCAAAGAATCCGAAAAATTTGGAAAAGAAAAGGGAGTTGTGGGGATACTTGAAACATAAGGATCCACGAGTTTATACTAAGATTCGATATGGTATCTTAGGTCAGACCATGAATCTTCCGGGAAAACCGGGAAGGAAAGTTTCCTCCCTGGCGTATACGGTGGCAAACCGAATTTTTGGATTTAACTAATTATGGAATAAATGGAATATTTTTGCACACGCTATTAAGAAAGGAGGGTGTGCTATGAATGTTAGTTTTAAAAATAGTCAGACGAAAGACAATCTGATGAAAGCCTTTGCAGGTGAGAGTCAGGCGAGAAACCGTTATACATTTGCAGCAGCGGAGGCGAGAAAGCAGAATTTATATTCCATCGGTCATGTGTTTGAGTTTACGGCAGAGCAGGAGAGGGCTCATGCAGAGCGTTTTTATGAATTATTAAAATGTATGGCTGGGGAAACTATTGAGATTACTGCCGGTTATCCGGTGGATAAGCAGTCCACTATTATAGAACTTTTGGAGTCGTCCCAGCATAATGAATTTGAAGAAGCGGATGATATCTATCTTTCTTTTGGAAACACGGCAAAGGAAGAAGGATTCTTTGAGGTGGCGTCGGCATTCTTCCAGATTGCGGAGATTGAAAAACTGCACGGAGGAAGGTTTGGGAAAATGGCCAAAATGTTAAAAGAAGACCGTTTTTTTGAGACCGACGAGGAGGAAGGCGGTGTATGGATGTGTCTCAATTGTGGAAATATTCATACAGGCAAGAAAGTGCCGGGAGTGTGTCCGGTTTGCAGATATGATAAAGGGTACTTTATACCGGTAAAAGAATTTATGGTTTGTTAAAATGAAAAGCTTGTTCAGATGTAAGGTAATTACATTCTGAGCAAGCTTTTTTGTTTGATAGGAAATTATTCGGTTTCCATCGGAATGGTACGAATCGGTACTCCATTTACTTCCACTTGGTCGGTCATTTCAATTACGAGACAACGTCTTCCATTAATCACTTTTGTCTCCACCAAGTCTGCACGTTCCGGATTGACCTTGATTACAATATCAGGTGTTTGAATGCTGAACTTTCTGGTTTCTGCAATGTTAGGAACCAAGAATTCTGCTCGTTCTCCTGCAATGTGGTCGAAGTTGGAATCGAAGGTCTCCATACGTTCTTCTGTTACACCACTATTGGATAACAGGCGTTTTAGTTCAGGTTTAGTGAGAACCGGTGGTTCCGGTGATTCTTTTGCATCTTCCAGGATATCATTTAACCCGTCATGGATGTTTCGAATGACGTCATATTCACATTCTTCCCCCAGTGTGTTCATAACTACTGATTGGAAAGTATTCTTTTGGCTTCCCGCAGACATTGGGAAGGTGCATCCAAGGGCATTTTCGATAAAATCCGGCTGTAAGTCTTCTGCCTGTTTTGAAAAATAGAGAAGACTATGGATGTCGGTGCTTCTATCGTTAAATGTAGGGAAGAGAAATCCTTTTTCCGGGGCTTCTACAAGCCAGTCGCGGATGCGATTCTCCATATGATTTGTCTCAGGGTTATAGCAGAGTCCTTCTTTGGAAAGGTGAACAGGACAAATACTGCATAGTATGTATTCATATACTTCATCGGAGGCATCAAACATTTCGCTGCCATCTGTAGATTTGCCGGGAATATCGTATGCTACATGAATTAAGATAATATAATAATTTTCACCGTAATTATAATTTTCAATAATCTCTTTATAAAATTCTTCTAATAATCTGTCATCCTGCAACTTGCTGTCACGGAGCTGAAGCAAAAAGTGCTGAGTCCCGCCTGGCATTTCCTGTGCATGAGGGAATTCCAAGTTGATTAAATTTTTTCCAATGGTCCCAGACAAAGTCTGTTTAAAAATAGTAAGATATTTGAAGATTTCTTCATCCGGAAGTGATAAAAATGCATCCTTTGACTGAGCAACGACTTCCTTGTTGCCATTTACATAGCAGCCGCAGATGCGGGTAATGGAGCATTCCTCCGGTTTATATTGTTTTCTGATTTCCAGTACTTCTTTTTTATGCATAATGCGCCTCGCCTTTCTTCAAAAATCTTATGTAAATGCTTTTGTGCAAGGTTAATGTTAGCACAAAGAAGAGAAATTTACAACAGAATACTTTTTTCGGAATAAGATAGAATAAGGGCAATATATAGGAGTATGTATGGCGGATCAAAAGTTAGAAAATGTATTAAATTTGGCACTAGATGCAACCGAGGAGGAACGGCAAAAATCTTTGGAATTAGATGTGGGATATGATGCCATTATGCGGGAATGGGATTTGATTGTAAGGTATTCTGGGTCATTGGATGAGATTCGAGAGCTGGGAGCAGGGGTGGTAGAACTCCAAAATGAGTATGCAATCATTACAATCCGAGAGGATTTAATCGACCGCCTCACAGAGTTTCCGCAGATAGAATTTGTGGAGAAACCGAAAAGACTATTCTTTGCAGTGGAAACCGAAAATAGGGCATCCTGTATTCCACCAGTGCAGAGACCTCCACTAAATTTGACAGGACGGGGCGTGCTGGTGGGAGTGATAGATTCGGGAATCGATTATGCAAATCCAGTTTTTCGGAATGCAGATGGAACCACCCGCATCCGAAATTTGTGGGATCAATCTCTTTCGGAAAATCCACCGGAAGGGTATCTCATTGGGACAGAATACACCAGTGAACAGATCAATGAGGCGCTGCGCCAGCCTACCATAGAACAAAGGCGGCAGCTTGTGCCAAGCCAGGATGTCTCAGGACACGGGACGGCGGTCGCAGGAGTGGCGGCAGGAAACAGTGGACAGTATCGAGGAGTTGCATATGAGAGTGATTTGATCGTGGTGAAGTTGGGGCTTCCGAGACTAAACGGATTTCCCCGGACAACAGAACTTATGCAGGCAATTGACTATGTGATTCGAAAGGCATTGGAGTATGGGCAGCCGATTGCAATCAATCTGAGTTTTGGAAATACCTATGGGGCCCATGATGGAAATAGTCTTTTGGAGCAGTTTATTCAGGATGCAGCGAATCGATGGAAGAATGTAATATGTATCGGAACGGGAAATGAAGGAAATACAGCCGGACATGTGTCAGGGATTTTAACCGGAAACGAGCAAGTAGAAATCGAACTTGCGGTACAGGAAAATGAAACCGGACTCAATGTGCAGATTTGGAAAGCGTATTACGATTTGGTGGATATATTATTGGAGGCACCTTCGGGAGTCAGAATAGGCCCCATACAAGAAATTTTAGGGTCGCAACGCTTTCGGATAGGGGAAACGGAGATTTTGTTATATTATGGCGAGCCCAGTCCATACACCATAGACCAGGAGATTTATATCGACTTTCTTCCGAGGACTGATTACATCACCAATGGAATCTG
>JAZRON010000018.1:0-2481 GCA_045648725.1 Faecalimonas sp. | reverse complement strand
GATGTGCGTGTCCAACCAAAATCAACTTATAGGTACGTGCCTCTTCTGCCAACGGTAATAAGCACTCTTCAGCCTTGGCGCACACGGAATCCGGCCATGCCCCTTCAGTCTGTTGTGCCTTTTCTAGTATAGTGAGTGCAGCATCGACTTCCTTCGTGACATCTGCTCCAGCATGAGTTTTCATCTGCAAGCAGAAATCTAATTCTGCTAAAATACGCTGATGCCATGGATTCGCAGGTACTACTCCAGCGCGTTCCGCTCTGGTCGGACCAAGATCATGTACAAATCCGTCGATTTCGCTTATTTCATGTGTACCAGCCACTTTACTGCGCAATGCACGAAAGCGTGTCTCTAAACTCTTCACTCTTTTTCCTCCCTTCTATTTTTATTTATGCTTTAAACTTATTTAATAAATAATGTTACAATCTCTTTTGCTTTTACCTGCAAACTTACTGTATGATCTTTTATCACCATTTCTTCTCTTGCAGTTTCTTTTAAGTTTGTTTTCCAAACTTTTGCAATTGGAAGTTTTCCAAGATGCAGTACTGCATCCACGGATTCGTCTTTCATATTGAAGAACCGCAGGATATATCCTGTTCTGTCATGAGCCTTCTTAAATGCAGTGACTTGTAATCCTTGTCCTTCTAAGAAGAATTCACAACCATCTCGTTCCAGCTTCACATCCGCATATTCCAAATCCTGATAGAAAAATTCTGCAATTGCGGTGTCCTGAACCGCAGGACGTCCACCCATAAATTTGTGTGTATCCACCGGCTCGCACTGTGCTATAAGCGGATTCTGGAATGCCTTTGCTTCAAACATTGCCTGTTCTGCAAGATCGTCTCCCCATTGTGGCATTACAGTAAGTTCACACTCTATTTCACGGAGGCATTGATTCTCTGGAACCTTCCATGCGTCATCATCTGATGCCACACCTGCGCTGATTCCGCCTGTTGCTCTTACAATTGGGAAGGTTAATGTTCCCTGCTCGCTTTGTAAATGCTCATACCCGTAGACGCCTCGGTTCAATACCGCAACTCCCTTTTGTCCATCACGGATTGCTACCATGCCGGAGGTATGCTCTGTTTCATCACAAATTCGTTTATCTATATCCCACTTATTACGTGAAATCATGTCATATGGAGATGACGCTGTTGACACATCGCTATTCATACCGGTTCGAATAAACGCACTCATACGATGATCTTTTGCACGATTCTCCAATTTAAAACTCAGGTCAAGGTGCTTATCCTCTGCTTTTAATCCAACATAGATATCCAGAGGCATCGTAACCTTGTCATCACTTCGTTTTTGCTTCACAGCATCATAATGTGCCGGCAGTGTAACCTCGTAATGCAGACATACTCTGCCAACGAAAGCATCTGATTCTTCCACTCTGATTTCCGGATTCAAATCTGAGATATCTACTGGGATATCCCCTTCCAGTGGAATAAAGTTGTAAACCTCTCCCAAATCAGCAACATCCTGCACGGTTAAAATATCTTTATAATAGTGCTCACTTTCTTTGTGGAGCAGGTCTATCTTTCCGGAAGGTGTAATAATCGCCTTCAAATAGTCGTTTTCTAAGCAATAATTTTCCACTTCCGCAGACACGACTGAACTGCTATTTTCATGGAGAACTGTGTTCTCTCCTGTCTGAATACGGTAAACAACATATCCAAATGCCGGTACATTTTGAGCCAGCAAACGAATTTCATAACGCTGTGTATCTACTGTTCCAGGTAGATTAATTGCGGTAAACACTGATTTTCCCAGTGAGTAGTGCTTCAACACGGTAAATGGTACTCCTCGTCCATCCGGTGAAGTAATCTTTAAACCTACTGGCGAATCTTCTGCCACAATATCCACTGTTACATCTATCACTTCTGTTCTTGGTTGTTCCAATCCATTGAATACCACAATCTGATAATCGTCCTTTTCAAGACCTTCGCTCACGTGAGCTGCCAACTGCTTCATGCCACGTTTTTGAAGTTCTTTTCCCATCTCTCCGATAACTTCAAAACGGTCTTCCATATGGCGATGAACCGCATCTGTACCACAACCGCAGATACTGTCATGGGCATGATTGCGAATCAACATCTTCCACAGATAATCCAAATGCCCTGATGGATATACACCTTCCATACCGGAAAGTTCCATCAAGGTATAAAGTGGTTCCAAGCGATTTTCCAGTAGATTCTGAAGCTCGGAATTCGCTCTCTTTATGTAAACGCGGGAAGATGTTGTATCCTTAAGTGTACCGCTTCCTACATCGCCATCCCCCTGCATCAGCTCGCCTGTCTGTATGTGCATTTCTTCTTTCGACGTTGCTTCCCTAACTAATTCTGCATAATGCTCCATGGTTGTCTGATAAATCTTTTCATCCTTCGGAAGTCTTTTTTGCACTTCTTTTAAGATTGGAAGCAAATCCGGCTGTGGTTCCAAATGGTCTACTCCATTCATCAAAAGCAGATAAGGAGT
>JAZRON010000017.1:0-33981 GCA_045648725.1 Faecalimonas sp. | reverse complement strand
CTCCAGCCCTATATTGTGCATCATACGACTGTTCGGGTATTTTTTATTGCACTATGGATTATTATAACATAATTTTTCCATTCGTCAACCACAAATTTCATTGTTTTTATAACAATAACGAAATTTATTTCACTTGGTCCGCTAACACTTCTGACACCTTTGCTATTGCATCCGGAATACCCGCTGGATTCTTTCCACCTGCTTGAGCCATATTTGGACGACCACCGCCGCCACCGCCTACTAGACCAGCAATTCCTTTAATAAGATTTCCTGCATGAGCACCTTTTGCCATCGCTTCGTCTGTAGCCATAGCAATTAAGTTTACTTTATCATTTGCAGAGGATGCAATTACTACAACACCTTGACCCAATTTATCTTTTAATTGGTCACCAAGGTCACGAAGTCCGTTCATATCAACACCTTCTACAGATGTTGCCAATAATTTCACTCCATTTACTTCAACCACTTGGTTCATAACATCTCCAAGGGCATCTTTTGCTGCTTTGCTCTTTAATGATTCAATCTCACTTTGCATTGCTTTCATATCAGCTAGCATGTGTTCAATCTTTTCAATCAAGTTAGCTGGGGTTACTTTTGCTGCCTTTGCTGCTTCTGCCAATGTCTTTTCCACATCTTTATAGTATGCAAATACAGCTTCTCCTGTAAGAGCTTCAATACGACGAACCCCTGCAGCCACACCTGCTTCTGAAACAAGTTTAAATGTTGTAATCTTTCCTGTATTGCTTACATGAGTACCACCACAAAGTTCTTTTGTAAAGTCGCCCATGGTTACTACACGTACATCATCTGCATATTTTTCATCAAAGAGCGCAGTTGCACCTGATGCTTTTGCTGCTTCGATGTTCATCACTTCTGTTACAACTGGTAAATCATTTCTGATTTCTTCATTTACAATTGCTTCTACCTGTGCCAATTCATCTGCAGTCATAGCTGAGAAATGTGCAAAGTCAAAACGAAGTCTATCTGGGGAAACAAGCGAACCTTTTTGTTCTACATGTGAACCTAACACATTACGGAGTGCTCTGTGTAAAAGGTGAGTTGCACTGTGGTTGTTACAGGTGTTTGCTCTACCTTTTTCATCAACCTTTAATGTAACTACATCGCCTACTTTAAACATACCCTTTGTCACGGTTCCAACGTGTCCAACTTTACCGCCTAACAGTTTGATTGTATCTGTTACTTTAAGTTCAGCATCTGCCGTGCAGATAACACCTTTATCGCCTTCTTGTCCACCCATAGTTGCATAGAATGGTGTTTCATCTACAAAAATAGTTGCATTTTCACCTTCTGTTACTGCTTCTACGATTTCTGCCTCTGTTGTAAGTACACTAATTTTTGAATCATGCACTAATTTATCATAACCAACAAACTCTGTTGTCACACTTGCATCGATTTCATCATATACAGTTGCATCTGCACCCATATAGTTTGTAACTTTACGAGCAGTACGAGCTTTCACTCTCTGTTCTTCCATCGCTGCTTTGAAACCATCTTCATCAATAGAAAATCCTGCTTCTTCTAAGATTTCCTTTGTCAAATCAAGCGGGAATCCATATGTGTCATAAAGTTTAAATGCATTTTCGCCTGAAAGTGCTGTTTCGCCAGCTGCTTTCATTTCTTCTTGCATAGAAGCAAGAATACTTAAACCTTGGTCGATTGTCTTATTAAATTTGTCTTCTTCCTGTGTTAATACTTTGAAGATAAAATCTCTCTTTTCATCCAATTCCGGATATCCGTCTTTGGAACCTTCAATTACAGTTTCACTGAGCTTCGCAAGGAATTTTCCTTCGATACCAAGAAGTCTTCCGTGACGTGCAGCACGTCTAATCAAACGACGAAGTACATATCCTCTTCCTTCGTTAGTTGGCATAATACCGTCTGAAATCATAAATGTTGCAGAACGAATATGGTCTGTAATAAGACGGATTGATACGTCTTTATTTTCATCTTCTTTATAAACTGAATGAGCAAATTCACATACTTTTTCACGAAGTGCTCTGATTGTATCAACATCAAAGATAGAATCCACATCCTGCACTACAGATGCAAGTCTTTCAAGACCCATACCTGTATCGATGTTCTTCTGTTCTAATTCTTCGTAATTGCCATTTCCGTCATTGTCAAATTGTGTAAATACATTGTTCCATACTTCCATGTATCTGTCACAATCGCATCCTACTGTACATTCAGGACTTCCACAACCGTATTTTTCTCCACGATCATAGTAAATTTCTGAACATGGACCGCAAGGGCCTGAGCCGTGTTCCCAGAAGTTATCTGCTTTTCCAAATTTAAAAATGCGTTCTGGGGCGATTCCCATTTCTTTATTCCAGATATCAAATGCTTCCTGATCATCTACGTATACAGATGGATATAATCTGTCTGGGTCTAATCCTACTACTTCTGTTAAAAATTCCCAAGACCATGCAATTGCTTCTCTTTTAAAATAATCACCAAATGAGAAATTTCCAAGCATTTCAAAGAATGTACCGTGACGTGCTGTTTTACCCACATTTTCAATATCACCTGTACGAATACACTTCTGGCATGTGGTCACTCTCTTTCTTGGTGGAATCTCTGCACCTGTAAAATAAGGCTTAAGTGGTGCCATTCCCGAATTGATTAGCAATAAACTTTTATCATTATGTGGAACCAAAGAAAAACTCTTCATTGCCAAATGGTCTTTGCTTTCAAAAAACTCCAAGAACATCTTTCTTAGTTCATTCACTCCATATTGTTTCATGTCTTTCCTCCTAAGTATCTTATGATTCTTTTTCATCGTGTTTTTTACGCAAGTATCTTCCCAATTGGATTCCTCCAAAGGCAACTGCTCCCACGATTATCATCTTAATTACAGTTTCTACTAGGGTCGCTAAAAATGCCATGTTTTACCTCCAAAAATGTCAATTTCAATCTAACCAACCTACATCATAACATAGTTTTCCATTGAATTCAATTTCTTATTTTGCAAATAATTGTTGGGCATAATATAC
Organism: Faecalimonas sp.; assembly: GCA_045648725.1. GTDB lineage: Bacteria > Bacillota > Clostridia > Lachnospirales > Lachnospiraceae > Faecalimonas. The sequence continues at coordinate 30,967 of JAZRON010000017.1, read as the reverse complement.
AGACTGCATTGCGTCTTTTCCATAGAAATCCGCACCTATCATATCTGCATATTCTTGATTTAACACTGCACCCCCGACCATTACTCTGCAGTCCGGTACATATTTTCTCAATAATTTTATTGTTTCTTCCATGCTAACCACGGTAGTTGTCATCAGGGCACTTAAACCAATCAGTTTTACATGTTCTTCAGCTGCTTTTTTCACAATCATTTCCGGTGACACATCTTTTCCCAAATCAATCACATCATACCCATAGTTTTCCAATAATACCTTCACAATATTCTTACCTATATCATGAATATCGCCTTTCACGGTTGCAAGAATAATTTTTTCCTTTTTCTCTTGCTCCTGTCCCTCCGATGCCATATGTTCTTTCAAAACCGAAAATGCATTCTTTGCAGCGTCCGCACTCATAAGTAATTGTGGCAAAAATACAGTTCCTTGCTCAAATCCTTTTCCAACCACGTCAAGAGCAGGTATCAAATGCTCATGAATAATATCCAGTGGTTTTAAGGTTGTTATAAGTTCTTTTGTAGCAGCGAACGCTTCTTCTTTCAACCCTTTTATAATAATGGTTTTTAAGTCCATTCGAGAACCGGAAACCGTTTTTTCTGTTACTCCATCTGTTTTATTGCAACGTTCTATGTAATTCTCACAATTTTTATCATAACCCATAAGGGCACAATAAGAATGATAGGAATGCATCATATCATCTGAAGACGGGTTAATGATTCCAGCTGACAGACCGCTATGCATTGCCATTGTATAAAAGTTCCCATTTATAATTGGCCGGTTTGGAAGACCAAATGAAATATTGGAAACACCCAATACAGTTTTGACACCGAAACGTTCTTTCACCTGTGCCAATGCATCCAATGTAATCCTTGCACTGTTTGGTTCTGAACTAATAGTCATGGTAAGGACATCAATCACAATGTCTTTCTTTTCTATCCCATATTTCGCCGCTTCTGCAATAACCTTGCCCGCAATTGCCACACGTCCCTCTGCCGTGTCAGGAATTCCATTTTCATCTAAGGTAAGCCCCACTACAACTCCGCCGTATTTTTTCACAAGCGGAAAGACCGCATCCATGGATTCCTGTTTCCCGCTTACAGAATTTACCATCGGTTTTCCATTATAAATACGCATTGCTACTTCAAGGGCATCAACATTTACTGTGTCAATCTGCAGGGGAAGGCTTGTCACACTTTGCAGTTCCGTCACAACTTCTTTCATCATGGAAACTTCATCTATATCCGGAAGCCCCACATTCACATCTAAAATGTGTGCCCCTTTTTCTTGTTGTATAATTCCTTCTTTCAAAACATAATCCAAATCATGTTCTTTTAACGCCTGCTTAAATCTGCTTTTTCCCGTTGGATTAATGCGTTCCCCAATAATAATTGGTTCTTCACCAAGACAAACTGCTTTCCCATAGGAAGACACAATGGTATCCGACTTTGGACTTGGTTTTATGATATCCATGTCCTTACAAGCTTGTACCATTGCAGAAATATGATTTGGTGTGGTACCACAGCATCCACCAATCACGCAGGCTCCATTTTGAACTATTTCCTTAAGAGCTTCTGCAAATTGTTCCGGTGAAACATCATAATAGGTTTCTCCGTTTTTTTGTTTTGGAAGTCCTGCATTTGGCTTTACAACGATTGGCAAAGATGTATATTTTGCAATTTCCCGTAAAATCGGAATCATTTGCACTGGTCCCATTCCACAGTTAATTCCAAGAGCATCTACGCGCAGCCCTTCCAGGAGCGCAACCACAGATGGTACATCCCCACCTGTCAAAAGTTTTCCTTTTTCATCAAAAATCAGCGTAGCAAACACAGGTAAATTGGTATTCTCTTTTGCTGCCAGCACAGCAGCTTTTACCTCATAAGTGTCACTCATGGTTTCTATATGTATTAAGTCAACACCGGCCTTTTCGCCATATACCATTACTTCCTTAAATGCATCATATGCATCCTCAAAACTAAGATCTCCCATTGGCTTTAAAAGTTTTCCTGTCGGTCCCACATCTAGCGCAACATAGGCTGTATTTGCAGCTACTTTTACATTCTCTACTGCCTTTTCTACTACTTCCTGTAGTGAATAAATCTCGTTGTGAAATTTAATAGCATTTGCCCCAAAAGTATTAGTAAGAAGAATGTTGCTTCCCGCATTAAAATAAGACTTGTGAATATTTTGTATTATTTCACTATGCTCAATATTCCACACTTCCGGAAGTTCTCCTGGCTGAAGTCCTTCTTTTTGAAGCAGTGTTCCCATTCCACCATCAAAGAAAAGCAATTCTTTCCCTAATCGTTCCCGTAACATCATCTTAACTCCTTCTGTAAATACAATCCTCTTTTGTACATGCTTCGCATCCTTTTACAGTGCAGCCTTTGGCTTCACTACTAATTCCCATCACTGCAGTAATTGACTTCGCAGGGGCAAGCATATACCCTTCTGTTATAGTCAATCCAATTTGTTTTGGCGCGTCCACCATTTGCAACAGTTCCTTTTGATGCAAGATCGAAAAATCACCGTAACCAGGACTAAATCTTGGTCTTAAATATAAACCTTTTTCTAATCCTTTCTCAATCTGTTTCTGCATATTGTCACAATATTCTTCTAAAAATGCAGCTGCACACGCTTGAATAACTACTGCTTTTGCCATATCTGATACAGAGTATCTTTTTAGCAACAAATCCACACCGGTACCAAGTGTAGCACAAAACACAATCCCTTGTTTACAATTCTTTAAGTTTTTGCACAGATTCTTACTTTGAATCTTAAATCCACCTATGGTAAGCTGGTTCTCATTTTCTTCTATGATTTCAAAAATGCGATAGACGAATCTTGCATCAGTCACTTGATCCAGTTCCCGAAAGGATTCCTGAATCAACTCCAATGTCCGTTCATCTATCGCATGTCTTCCATATCCCAAATATCGAACAGCTTCTTTCGTTCGTATATCCATCATACCCTCGCTATTTGACAATTTCTGAAAGATTTTCCATAATCGCAATGGCAACTTCCGGTTTATTCATGGAATACACATGAATATTGGTAATGCCATTTGCAATCAAATCAATAATTTGGTCTGTTGCATACGCAATTCCTGCCTGCTGCATGGCCTTTGGGTTGTCACCAAATCGATCTACAATTGCACGGAATCTCTCTGGCAATACAGTTCCGGAAAGCTGACAGATGCGAGTCATCTGCTTCCCGTTTGTCACCGGCATAATCCCCGGCAAAATAGGAACTGTGATCCCTTTTTCACGGATACGATACAAAAAGTTATATAGGATGGAATTGTCAAAAAACATCTGGGTAGTGAGAAAATCAACACCGCTGTCAACTTTTCTCTTCAAATTAGCAATATCCGCTGCTTTATGTGTACTTTCCACATGCCCTTCCGGATAGCAAGCCGCTCCAATACAGAAATCTCCCATTGTCTTAATATCTTCTATCAATTCCGAAGCATATTTATAATGTTCCGGAATAGGAAAAGTTGCATCTTTTGGAATGTCACCACGTAATGCAAGAATATTCTGAATTCCATTCCCTGCAATATCTTTCACAACTCTGTGAACTTCTTCTTTTGTAGAGGATGCACAGGTAAGATGGGCGATGCTGTCCACACCCAAATCATTTTGAATATGAGATGCAATCTTTACCGTATTCTTACTGGTTCCACCCCCAGCACCATAAGTCACACTGATAAAGGATGGTTGCAGTTTAGCAATCTCATCCACAGCCCCCAAAACCTTATCATATGTATCATCCGTCTTTGGCGGGAATACTTCAAAAGAAATATTCACTTTATCCTCTAGCAATTTATTAATAATCTTCACTGTGCTCTCCTAACACGTAATTGCATAACTAAACCTGATTGTACAAATCTTCGTATTGCTTTGCTGAAGTGCCCCATGAAAAATCTGCATTCATGGCTCTCTCAATCATCTTATTCCAATCACGTTTTTTATCATAATAGATTTCCTCTGCGTAACGCACTCTGTCCAACATCTCATGTGCATTGTAATTTGCAAAACTAAATCCTGTACCTGTCTTTTCATACTCGTTATAACCTTGCACAGTATCTTTTAATCCACCTGTTTCACGAACAATTGGTAAAGTCCCAAAACGCAAACTCATTAATTGGCTTAATCCACATGGTTCAAATAAAGATGGCATTAAAAACGCATCACAAGAACCATAAATTTTCTTAGAAAGCGCATCCGAATAGAAAATATTTGCAGACACTTTATTCGGATATTTCCATGCAAAATGTCTAAACATATTTTCATATCTCTCATCACCAGTTCCAAGTACCACAATTTGAATCGGATCCTGACACAATTCGTCCATAACATGGGCAATCAAATCAAATCCCTTTTGATCAGTAAGTCTGGACACAATACCAATCATCATTATCTTTGGATCCACATCCAAGCCAAGTTCTTTTTGAAGTGCTGTTTTATTCTTCACCTTTTCTTTTCTGAAGTTTTCTACATTGTAGTTTGCTGCTAACCATTTATCTGTTTCAGGATTGTATTCATCATAATCAATACCATTTACAATACCTGAAAGACTATTGCTTCTTGCATTCATAAGTCCATCTAGGCGTTCTCCATAGAATGGAACCTTAATCTCTTCTGCATAAGTATTACTTACGGTTGTAACTTTATCTGCATATACGATACCACCTTTTAAAAGATTCGCATCGTTGTATGCTTCCAACTTATCTGATGTAAAATAGTAATCTGCAAGTCCTGTAATCGCTTTTACTTCATTTGTTCCCCATACACCTTGGAACTTTAAGTTGTGAATCGTCATAACTGTCTTAATTCCTTGATAGAACTCAAGATAATAACGGAAATTATCCAAATATACCGGAACCAATCCTGTCTGCCAGTCGTGACAATGAATTACATCTGGTTTAAAATCAATCACCGGAAGGGAACACAAAACTGCTTTTGAAAAATATGCAAATCTCTCAATATCCCACAATCCATCATTTGTGTATGGTTTTGGTCCGCTATAGTAATCTTCGTTATCAATAAAGTAAAATGTAATCCCATCTAATTCTGTTTCTAATATACCTACATAACGGTCTTTCCCATAAAAATCCATATAGAAGTGATTCTTATATAGCAACTTTTCTTTCCATTCTTCTTTCATACAAGCATATTTCGGCAACATGACTCTTACATCAAACTCATCTTTATTAAAATTCTTTGGCAGTGAACCAACAACATCGGCCAAACCACCCGTCTTAATAAAAGGTACTGATTCTGATGCTGCAAATAAAATTTTTTTCATAGTTTTTCCTCCACTCACTATTGCACAAATATACTTATATTATACTTGCAGAAAAGCTCATGGTCAAGATTTTATCGATGTTTCTGCTCTAAACGAATGGTATCTGCTACTAATGCAATAAATTCTGAATTTGTTGGTTTCCCTTTCCCATTGCTGACGGTATAGCCAAATAGTTCCTCCAGTGTGTCCAGTTTCCCTCTGCTCCAGGCCACTTCAATGGCATGACGTATGGCACGCTCTACTCTACTGGATGTGGTCTGATGTCTCTTGGCAACTGTAGGATACAGTATCTTCGTAATTGCATTTAACACATCCATGTCCTCAATCGCCATTAAAATAGCATCTCTTAGATAATGATAGCCTTTAATATGCGCCGGAATTCCTATTTCGTGAATCATATCGGTGACACGATTTTCCAAACTTATCTCCTTCATTCCTCCTGTACAATTTATTGTTTTTATTTTTTCTTTTTGCAAATTTTGTACTTCATTCTGTATATGTTTTATTCGATTCAAAACCGTTTCATTGTGAAATGGTTTCATTATGTAGTAACTCGCTCCCTTCTTGAAGGCATCTTCTGTAATACGTTCTTGTCCTACTGCTGTTATGATAATGAAATTGGGACTTTTCTTCAAAGTTTTATCTTCATTGACACGTTCCATGACACTTAATCCGTCCATTTTCGGCATAATCAGGTCCAGCAAAACCACATCAGGCTCCTTATTCTTTATAATTTGATACATTTCTTCCCCATTATTGGCTTTTCCGACAAGTGTCAATTCCTTGTCACTACTTATAATTTCTCCCAAAAGTTCCAAAATCCGGTCGTTATCATCTGCAATAGCTACATTCAAACGCTCCATGTGTACCTCCTCAATCACCTTCGCAAAAGACAACCCTCTGATTCATTATAAAAGCGCTATTTTGTGGGTGCAAGGAAATGTATACACAATATTTCGACAAAATTCCCCCTTTTGACAACTCTATTAAAAATGCTGTCAAAAAAAATCTTCAGAAAAACCGAAAGATTTTCTAAAGATTTTTGATATACCATACATCACAAGCATAGTGTTCTGTTTGCAAATATGGTTTTTCCAACTTTTCAAAACCATATTTTGCGTAAAACTTGTTTGCTGCAACCATGTTGCTTAATGTTTCTAAATAACATTTATTATAATATTTTTTTGCATAATCCAATGCTAATTTCATTAATTCATGTGCCAAACCGGTGCCTCTTGCTTCTTTCAGACAATACATTTTTTGAAGTTCGCACACCTCGTTGGTATCATCCAGTCCGCCGATTCCAACACCGCCTACGATTTTTCCGTCTTCGTCCTCTGCAATCCAGTACTTAAAACCTTCTTTGTTATATATTTCAGAAAATCTTCCCAAATCCGGATCACACCAAGCCAAACCCTCGCGATTACCGCCAAATTCAAGTAGGCATATTCTTATAATATTTTCCACCGATGCATTATCTTTTGGTTTTATTTCTCTAATCTTGTATTTCATAATATTTCCTGCAGTTCTTAATAATTGCTTTTACTATAACATAAAATCGCCTAATGTACAAAGCATTAGGCGATTAACATGTTATTTACGCGATTCATGATTCGTCTGATCGGTTCATATAACACAAGCATTAATGCAAAGTTTGCAATTGCATGAGTAATATCCCAAGGTATTCCTTGTATCCACCAGGCAAATGCTCCATATAGACCACTTGTAACGATATATGGAAATGCGCCAAAGAATCCAAAAAGCAAACCAAAAAGCCCAGCTATTGTTGCCCAAAACCACACTGAAATGTTCTTTCGAAAAATCCATGTCACTAAAGCTAATAGTGGCCATAAATACAAATACATAATCCACCACATACCAAAACCAAACATTGTTCCTTCAATCATGATAAAAGCGGGAATTACATATATAATTTTCTTACCAAAATAGAGTGTAAACATAATCACCCAAAAGGTGGTTAACTCTATATTCGGTAAATCCTTCATAATTACTTTACATACTTCGATAATGGCAACCATTAATCCAATCAGTGTAATATCTTTTGTTGCTAATTTCATCTTACTCTGCCTCAGTATAAACGATTTGGAACTCATCCCCATCTTCTATCGGTTGAGTATCAATTCCATTATTACACATTTCACCATTCACCATAAAACTCCAATACGCTCCGTCTTTGTCATAGATTGCTGATTCTCCGTTTACTACTTCGACCATCATTCCATATTCACTTTCCTGTCCAGAAAATTCAAGACCGTCTGCTTCTTCCATGGCTTGTCTCAAGAATTCGGCATCTGTATGAACTTCGTATTCCTTTGACACATCTGTCTGACTCACCACTTCAATGATGATTGTTTTGCTTCCTTCTACCGGTTTTTCACGGAAAGCTCCGTATGCGATTGCAAATACTGCAATGAAAATAACCAGTAAGCCTACTCCTAAAAGTTTCTTGTTTTTCATGTTTTTTCTCCTCTTCATTCTTTTGTTTTCATTTTTTAAGAACATATAGGAGTAATGCATGCACAAAAAAACCTTCTACTATCAATATAGTAAAAGGTCACATATACATACACAAATGCCAAGAACAACATAACTTTGTTCTCATATGTACCAACCAATTACTCGTGGTTATCCAGTACCATCACAGGCAGGTCTTCTGACTTAAGTATCCTCATTTCATTTCGTCTTCCCGGCTTTTACCAGTGACTTTTCACAAATTCATTGTGGAAATGAAACTCCTCTATCACAGCGACGAGTTCGTGCAAGAATCACACTTGCTTCCCTTTTCACCAAATTGGACAAACCAATTCGACACCTATCATGTTCTTATTCACTTTGACGTATTAAAAATTATATCATAATTTTTGTTTCTTGCAATATAAAATCAGAGATTTTTATCGTTAATTAACATCCCGTAATACTTTGGTACTTGAAACCGCTTCGAAAACATTTCGCATTTGCACATAAATATATAATATATATTTTTCCCACACATACGCAAGGTTTCAAAATTACCTTGCCCCTTTGCCAGAATCACATCAGCGCCGTCAATTACATTTTTGGCTTCCTCCGAAATCTCTTCTAGATATGTTCCTGCAATTTCACTTCCGTTTCCAATCACATTTATCATTTCTGTAAGTCCGATTTGAATCGCATCCTCCATGGTTGCATCATTCAAAACTGGTTTTCCCCTAACAATTACGGTTATCTGAGCATTCGGATTCCGTTTTCGAATCTCCTCTATCAGCAATTTATCCATAACAATTTCACCACAGTTATCCGTCAGATATACAATATTTTCTGCCTTTTCTAAATCTGCCTTTAAAGAAGCATATTCTTGCTCGTCAACAGGATTGACGGAAGCTCGGTCTAACAATTGCCCAAGTTGTTCTTCATCTACGTTATTCATGGCACCAAAATCGATATAATTACCTGTCATCGCATACTGTATTGCTAATTTTAATGGCTCTTCTGACTGATTTAATTTTTTTCGAACATCGTGAGACTTTTTCAGCATTAATTCATTAAAATGGGATTTTACGTGTGTAAAGTCCTTGTTATAACCAAACATTTCTTTTTGAATCTGATTGATTGTCCTTACAATCACCGGTGCTCCTACACTCTTTGGTGTCTCCGACAAGGATTTTAATACACGCTGCATATATTCAATTTGTTTTTCAATGGGTGTATCTTCAGGAAAATCCTCTAATCTATTTTTTAGTAAGCAACTGATGCAAGCTGGGTTTAATCTTATTAGGTCCATATTATTCTCTTTCTACTAACCATTTTTTCACATCATTTAAACTAGGGGAAATCTTTTTGGCTAGTAATTCCATTTCTTCATCCGGTTCTACCAAATCTGGAACCATAATCGGAAATAGCCCTGCTCGATATGCAGACCGTATTCCATTGTAAGAATCTTCTATCGCAATCGCTTCTTCGGGTTTTACACCGAGTTTTTCACAAGCCATAAGGTAAATGTCTGGCTCCGGTTTACTTCTTTTTAACATATCACCACAGGTTAGATTATCAAAATACTCTATCAGATTTGCATCTGTAAGCTGTTTAGATACAACAGCCTCTCTTGTAGATGACGCCAAACCAACTTTATATCCTTTTTCTTTTAAATAAACAAGCAGTTCATTAATACCGGGTTTTAATGGCAATCTTCCACCATCATACCTCTCATGATACAAATCGGAGCGCTCTTTCTTCCTCTCATCATAGGGAAAACCCTCTCCATAATGTTCTAAGAAGATTCTTTTGCCCTCCTCGTACGTAACCCCGAGACATTTCATTAATATCGGTTCTATATTGTGAATATGATATTTTTCTGCCACTACTTTCCAACAATCTATGACACAACGTTCTGAGTCAAAAATAACCCCATCCATGTCAAATATGACTGCTTTGTATTTTTCTCTATTCATAACTACATATCCAAAAATCCCATAATTGCTATACCAATTACAATTAAGATAATCATTGCATAATGTTTAAACGACAACTTTTCCTTTAAAAATAATCTACTCCACAACACCGATGCAGCACAGTAAGAGGAAATAATCGGAGCCGACATAGCCAAATGTGCTGTGTCTGCGATAGCATAAATATATGCAAACTGACCTGCTGTCTCACAAATAGCTCCCACATATTTTGGTGCTTCCATCTTTGGAATAAGTTTATCTTTTTTGATTAACACCACATATACAAAGCAAATGATACCAACGAATAAGAATGTTAATTCATATGCTACATTTGCACTGTCTTCATTTAATGTTTCTAAAACTCGATTGTCTGCAAAAGTACCAATTGCATCTAAAATACAGTATGCAACCGGCAATGCCAATGCCACAAGACTCTTCGCATATTTATAGTTACTTGCTTTTTGTCTTTCCGCACGAAGTTCTTCATCTTCAAAGTAATCTACTACACCAAGACCAATGGCACCAACACACACAAGTGCAATGGCTCCGAGTGCAAGTGGTGAGAATTCTGAGAATCCTACCATAAACAATGTCATCACTGCCACAAGTGCACCTGATGAGTTGCATATCGGAGAAGATATAGAAAGTTCAATATATCTAAGTCCCCAATATCCCATTGCCATAGAAGCAATATACAATAACGAAACCGGTAAATACGTCAAAATAATATGTAATGAAATCTCTGTTCCGCCAACAAAAATCTCATACATTGCATGAAGACCCATTACCACACCAACTGCCATTACCATTTTTAGATGGCTGTATTTATCATTTTTTCCTCTACATCCAATCTTTGAAAATAGGTCAGATCCTGACCAACATACTAATGTTATAAGCGATAACCAAAACCACATAATTATATTCTCCTTTGTACTTTTTAAACTGTTAACCTATAAATATTTTCAATATCTTTTTCTTTCAGTACAACAAAACCTCCCAAGGTTCCATCATTTCCATTGCCATAACTTGCAGTATGTGCAAGATATGGGATATCTTCTTCTTTTCCCCCAAGTTCTGCCAGTGTCTGAGGCATTCCGATGGATCTTAAAAATTCACGAAAAGCTTTGATACCTGCTTTTGCCGTATTCTGAGGTTGTTCATAATCCATGTTGCATCCCCATACACGATTTGCAATCTGCGCAAATCTCATCACGTCATGATCCATATTGTATTCCATCCATGCCGGGAACACTACTGCAAGCCCTGCACCATGAGCACAGTCATATAGAGCAGAGAGTTCATGCTCGATATCATGACTTGCCCAATCCTGGTCACGTCCAACACCGCAACAATTATTATGAGCAAGCATACCTGCCCACATAATATTTGCACGAGCCTCATAATCGTTTGGATTTTCAATCACCTTAGGTGCTTCATGAACCATGGCAAGCAAAAGACCTTCAATCAATCGGTCTGTCACTTCCACATCTTTTGTATTAGTGAAATAACGCTCTAATAAATGCGCCATAATATCCACAATACCACAAGCCGTCTGATAAGCCGGCAAAGTCTGTGTCAAAGCAGGATTTAGTATTGAAAATACAGGACGGATTGCATCGCCCCCTGCACTTCTCTTCAACATTCCTTCTTCTTTTGTAATTACAGAACCGTTACTTCCTTCACTTCCCGCTGCCGCAATGGTTAAAACCGTACCCACCGGTAGCGCCCTTTCAAGTCTTTTTCCACTGTAAAAATCCCAAAAGTCTCCGTCATATAGAGCTCCTATGGCAATTCCCTTAGCAGAATCGATTGTGCTTCCTCCGCCAACAGCCAAGATGAAATCAACATTTTCCTTTTTACAAAGTTCAATTCCTTCATACACAAGACCACTTCTTGGATTCGGTTTCACACCACCTAATTCCACGAAATCTATGTCATTACTTTTTAAAGATTCTCTTATTCTGTCAAGCAATCCGGAGCGAACAACACTACCGCCTCCATAATGAATCAAAACCTTAGTTCCGCCAAAACGCTTCACATATTTTCCCGCATTGTTTTCCTCATCTTTTCCAAAAACAAAATAAGTTGGACTGTAAAATTTAAAATTATTCATAATTACCTCCCAAACGATAGAATATATGAACATATCATATCATAAAAGGGCTCACTATTTCAACATTTCTTCTATAAAAATCCCATACCCTCTTGTCGGGTCGTTTACAAACACATGTGTCACCGCACCCACAATTTTTCCGTCCTGCAAGATTGGACTGCCGCTCATTCCTTGCACAATTCCGCCTGTAATATCCAAAAGTTTTTCATCTACCACTTTAATCACGAGTCCCTTATTTGCTTCTATGGAAAAATGGTTTACTCTCTGAATCTCAATGGAATATTCTTCTACATCCCCATTCACACAACAACGAATGCTTGCTTCACCCGTTTTTATATTGTCCTTTTGGCAAACCGGTACCGGTGTATAATCTGTAATCAATGCTTCTGTGTTTTTAATGGTCCCAAATACTCCGATATCCGTATTATCATCTATTGAACCTAGAATGTTATATCGATTATAAACAATCATACCCTCCATTCCGCCGGGAGAACCTTTTTTTCCTTTTTCGATTCGTAGAATTTTTGCATCATACACTCTTCCTTCTTCAATCTCCAATAGTTCATCTGTATCCGCATCGTGGATTCCGTGTCCCAATGACCCAAACTCATTATTCGCAGTGATATACGTGACTGTCCCCAGCCCTTGCACGCTATCTCTGACCCAAATCCCTAATTTATACGTCTTATCGTCTGTCATAACCGGTTTTACTTTCACTGTAATAATTTCTTCCTCCCGACGAAGTTGTAACACAACCAACTCCTTGTCCAACTCTTCTATTTTCGTAATGAGTTCCTTCTTTGTTGATACCTCATCGCCATTAAATCCCACAATATAGTCCCCAGACTTTACAAGTTTCTCTGCCGGACTAAATTCCTGTCCGTCACTACTCTGAATAGAATCCGTCCCCAAAACCAATATTCCGTCTGTCTTCATATAAATCCCTATCGGCATTCCGCCGGGGATTACCATTTGATTTGAAACTTCACCTGTGCTTACCTGCTGCTTTTCATATTCTGTTTTTAGTTGTTCTATACTCAAACCGGTTCCGAAAATCGAAACCAATAATATAATCATAATTAAAAATCTACGATACCAGCGTTTTCGCATTTCTCCACATCCTTTCTAAAAAAAATTAAGACAGACACCTTTTCGCGTCTGTCTTATTATGTGGAGTATTTATTTTTTCAACCATGATTATTTTGTACGTTTTGCCAGTTCTTTCATTTCAGCTGCACTTCGCATCACTGTATCCGTAATCTCGGCTCCACCAAGAATACGAGCCAATTCCGCTATTTCCTGTTCTTCATTTAGCAAGGAAATGAATGTTTGGGTTTTACCATTTACAACTCGTTTTTCGATTGCATAATGGGCATCTGCCATAGCTGCAATCTGTGCCAAATGTGTAATACAGATAACCTGATGATTCTCTCCGATGACTGCCATTTTTTCAGAAACCTTCTGCGCAGTTCTTCCACTGATTCCCACATCGATTTCATCAAAAATCAATGTTTCTATTTGATCTTTTTCTGCCATCACAGTTTTAATTGCCAACATAATTCTGGAAAGTTCACCGCCGGAAGCTACCTCTCCAAGGGATTTCACTGGTTCTCCCGGATTCATGGAAATCATAAATTCCACGCCATCTTTCCCTTGTGACGTATAATCATCCAACTCTTCAAATACTATTTCAAATTGGACATCTAAAAAGTTCAAATCAAGAAGTCCTGTTTTTATTGCCTTCTCCAATTTTTTAGCCGCTTCTTTTCGAAGATTGGAAAGCATCAGAGATGCAATGGCCAACTCACTTTCTGCTTCTTTTAATTTCTTCTGCAGCGTTTCCAAATAATGATCGTAATCCTGTAGTTTGATTAGTCTCTCTTCTTTTTCTTTCCAATATGCAAAGATTTCTTCAATGGTATTACCATATTTCGACTTTAAACGATTAATTTCATTGAGCCTTGATTCTACCTCATAAAAATCTTCTTCTGAAAACTCAAGGGACGCCCTATAATTTGACAATTCTCTGTTGAAATCATTTAAAAGACTATCCACTTCGGAAAGCTGATCATACAACTCTGATGCATGTTCATCATAGTGAGCGGCATCTTGAAGGCAGCGGATGGCCCTCGTTAACACATCACTGGCATTGTGTCCTGAACCTGCTGTATATCCATAAGCTTCGTCCATGCTTTCCGTGATTTTCTTTCCATTGACCATACGACGATACTGTTCTTCTAACGTCTCATCTTCTCCCATCTTCAAATTAGCTTCTTCAATTTCCTTGATTTCAAATTCTAAAAAACCTGCTTCTTTCAGACGTTCCTTTTCATCTATTCTGGAGTTATTCAATTCTTCTTTTAGTTGCTTATAAATACTGTATTGCTTGTCTACCTGTTGCTTTACGTCCTGAATTACATCTTTTGCAAACTCATCTAAAATGATTAAATGGTTTTTCTTATATAGCAAAGATTGATGTTCATGCTGCCCATGAATATCAATCAAAATTGCTGCCACTTCTTTGAGGGTAGAAATAGAAACGGTCTCGCCATTAATCTTGCTCACACTGCGCTTTTCTATGAGTTTTCTGCTAAGCACCACAAATCCATTTTCCGGAAATATGTCTTTCTCTTTCAGAAGCGCAATCTGCCCTTCGTTTTCCACTGAAAATGTAAGTTCTACATACCCAGGCTCCTGCTCATTTCGAAGCATATCAGAAGAATATCTTCCACCTAGTGCAAGATTAATAGAGCCAAGAATAATCGATTTCCCGGCTCCCGTTTCTCCTGTTAAAATATTAAGTCCCTTTTTAAAATCTACTTCTATCTCGTCAATCAATGCGAGATTCTTCACATACAAATTATGTAACATATGATTCTCCCAGAATATTGTTTTTGTGTTCTCTAAGACACAATTCGTCTAAATTTCTCCATTACAATTTCCGTATCTTCCACGGTACGAATTGCACACATAATCGTATCGTCTCCAGCAATACACCCAACAACCTCATGCCAATTCATATCATCAATTGCAGCCGCCACAGCCATAGCCATCCCGGACACCGTCTTAATCACTAAAATATTTTGTGCCATGTCCATAGAAACAAAACCGTCTTTTAAAATGCGGAAATATTTCTCTGTCAACACACTTTCCGTATTCTTCAAAACCGCATATTTTTGGCGTCCGTTTTCACTCTGCACCTTGGTAAGTTTTAAATCACGAATATCTCTGGAAACAGTGGCTTGCGTCACCTTATATCCTTCCTGATTTAAACGTTCTGCAAGTTCCTCCTGCGTTTCAATATGATGCTTATTCACCAGTTCCACGATCTTGGCATGTCTATTTACTTTCATCTTTTAGTTCCCTTTCATTTTCTTTCTTAATATTTCCAAGAAACTTACTTTACTTAATTTTAACAACTTTGTAGTATCTTTCGCCTTCTGAATCACAATTCTATCGCCCGTATGCACTTCAATGTTGCGATCTCCATCGAAAGAAATACCTGCCTCTTCCACACTGCCATCTCTTCCTTCACCCACTTCAAGCACAATCTCATCATCTGCAGAAAGAACAATGCTACTAGTATTCAGTGCATGAGAACAAATCGGTGTAATTACAATCATAGAAGCAGTTGGTTCTACAATTGGTCCGCCGGCTGACAAATTATAAGCCGTTGAACCAGTTGGTGTAGAAACAATGACTCCGTCGGCCTGATAAGAATTAAGAAGGGCTCCATTTACATATACATTAAAACGAATGAGATGAAGTGTTCTTAGTCTTGTCAAAACAATATCATTTAATGCAATATCTTCTATCTTGTCATTCAAGGTACCTTTTAACATCATTCTTGCTTCCACAACCGGCTGATCATTTAACAACTGATCAATTGCCTCCTCAATGTTCTGTATTTCCACTTCAGCAAGATAACCTAGTGTCCCTAGATTAATTCCAATCATCGGAACATCATAAGAACGAAGTTCTCTGGCTGTACGAATCAATGTCCCATCTCCTCCAAGAACCAAAACGCAATCCACATCTTCCGGAAATGGTTGACCTTCTGTTGCAAGGACGCATACTTTCCCTTTACTTTCAATATATTTCTGAATTTGACTTGTTGTTTGCAACGATACATCTTTACTTTTGTTTGTAATCACATAAAACTTATTCATGTTGTTTCCTCAACTATCATTTTGTCAATGTTTCAAACGCATTTTCCACAATCTGCTTCCAATCCAGTTCCACATCACTCAAGGTTCCTATCTCTTCCGTTTTTTGTAGGTGCACAAGATACTCGATATTTCCTTCCGGTCCCTTAATTGGTGAAAAATCAAGATTCAGCACATGAAATCCAATGGATACTGCATAAGAAAGAACTAATTCAATTACTTCATAATGTGTACTCTTTTCTCGCACCACACCTTTTTTTCCAACTTTCTCTCTTCCGGCTTCAAATTGGGGCTTAATCAACGCTACAATCTGACCATCCTCCTTCAGATAGTTGCGTATTGGAAGAAGCACCTTTGTAAGAGAAATAAAGGAAACGTCAATAGATGAGAAATCGATTCTCTCCCCCAAATCCTCCGGTGTTACATATCGAATATTGTTTTTTTCCATACAAACCACTCGTTCATCTTGCCTTAATTTCCATGCAAGCTGATTGGTGCCAACATCGATGGCAAATACTTTTCTTGCGCCATTCTGCAACATACAGTCTGTGAATCCTCCGGTAGAAGACCCAACATCGGTACAAACTTTGTCTTGGAGCTCTACATCAAAATTTGCCACTGCTTTTTCTAATTTCAATCCACCACGACTTACATAGGGCAGTTTATTCCCTTTTACTTCAATCTGTACGTCCTCCGGAAATGTAGTTCCTGCCTTATCCTCTCTCTGCCCATCTACAAAAACATTTCCGGACATGATAATCGCTTTCGCCTTTTCTCTGGATTCTACAAGATTTCTTTTTACAAGCAATACGTCTAAACGTTCTTTCATCTTCTCTCCTAATTCATTCCTTTTTCATATGCATTCACTACTTTTTCTACAATGGAGTCTGCATCTAATAAAATCTCTTTTCGAAGTTGTCCAATACTTCCTTGCTCCACATATTTATCCGGAATTGCATTCACTAATACTTTTACAGGAATCTCCTCTTTAAGCATATAACTAGACACCCTTTCACCATAACCACCGGTTGTCACACCTTCTTCTATAGTTACAAATAATTTATGGGTCTTAGCCATTCTTCTTAACACATCTTCATCCATTGGCTTCACAAAACGGCTATTTATCAAGCTGCAAGAATAACCCTTTGACTTCAAAGTTTCCCACACTTTGTATGCTTCTTCCATCATGTGACCAACTGAGAAAATAGCAATCTCTCTTTCTTCATGAATCACTTCGCTCTTTCCAAGTACAATGGGTTCCCGATATTCCTGAAGTCCATCATAGGCAGTTCCTCTAGGATAGCGAACCGCAATTGGTCCATCATGTTTTACTGCAAAACGAAGCATGTCCGCAAATTCCCACTTATTCTTTGGAGAAACCACTGTCATATTTGGAATGTGGCTCAAGTAAGCCATGTCAAATGCACCCTGATGAGTTTCCCCATCATTTCCTACCAAACCTGCACGGTCAATTGCAAACACTACCGGA
Source organism: Faecalimonas sp. (assembly GCA_045648725.1). Lineage (GTDB taxonomy): Bacteria > Bacillota > Clostridia > Lachnospirales > Lachnospiraceae > Faecalimonas. The sequence continues at coordinate 13,429 of JAZRON010000017.1, read as the reverse complement.
AGATTTTGCATACATACGTCATGAACAATCTGATCATATCCTCTCTGTAAAAAAGAAGAATACACCGCAAACACCGGTTTTAAACCTGCTGCAGCAAGTCCCGCCGCAAATGTAACCGCATGTCCTTCTGCAATACCAACATCAAAAAATCGCTCCGGATATTTTTTCTGGAATCCAACAAGTCCTGTCCCATCCTTCATGGCGGCGGTTATGGCTGTCAACTTTGGTTCTTGCTCCCCAAGTTTATACATTACCTTTCCAAACACATCGGTATAGGTGTCTTTCTCTTTCACTTCCGTTCCATTACCTGAAGCAATCTCAAATGGTCCTATCCCATGAAATTTGGCTGGATTTTGCTCCGCCGGAGCATATCCTTTTCCTTTTTTCGTTAACACATGAACCAGAACTGCATGGTCCATCTTTTGTGCCTCTCTCAAGGTCCGATACAGTTTCTTAATATCATGACCATCTACCGGACCCAAATAGGTAATTCCCATCTCCTCAAACAACATTCCTGGTACAAATAACTGTTTGATACTGTTCTTTGTTTTATGGATTCCTGAAACAATGCTTTTTCCTACTCCCGGAATCCTATTCAAGGTATTTGTGACTCCCTTTTTTAAATCATTATAAAAATGAGCTGTACGAATTCCATTCAAATATTTGGACATTCCACCCACATTTTCAGAAATAGACATATTGTTATCATTTAAAACGATGACATAATTACTATCCAAATGAGAAGCGTTATTCAAAGCTTCATAAGCCATGCCGCCGGTAAAAGAACCGTCACCAATCACTGAAACTACTTTATAATCTTCCTTTAAAATCTCTCTTGCCTCTACATAGCCGATTCCTGCCGAAATAGAAGTGGAACTATGCCCAGTATCAAAGGGATCACAATCACTTTCATTTCTTTTGGGGAATCCACTCATCCCTTTATGTTTACGCAAGGTTTCAAATCCTTCTTTTCGCCCGGTTAAAATCTTATGTGTATAAGCCTGGTGACCCACATCCCATATGATTTTGTCCTTTGGCAATGAATATGCCATATGCATGGCTATGGTTAGTTCTACCACTCCAAGATTGGAAGCCAAATGACCACCTGTTACACTTACTTTTTCCACTAAAAACTGACGTACTTCACCTGCAAGTACATCTAGTTCCTCAAAACTTAAATTTTTAATGTCATTTGTGTTTTTTATACGCTCCAGTATCATAAGAGCACCCCTTTATTTTTCTCTGTAAATTAGTTCACGAAGGAGTTCTTCTAAGAATGGATTTTTTAATTCAAATTTCCCTAATAATTCAATTGCTTCATTGGAAATCTGTTCTACATATTTCTTTGCCTGCTCCACTCCAACTAATGTCACATATGTAGTTTTCTCATTTTTTTCATCACTTAATACAGGTTTTCCAAGTACTTCTACACTACTTGTCACATCCAGAATGTCGTCTTGAATCTGGAATGCAATTCCTACATTTTTTGCAATGGTTTCTATTTTTTGCAATGCCACATCGTCTGCCCCCGCTAAAACCGCACCTATCATCATAGAGCTTTCGATTAATGCACTTGTCTTTAATTCATAAATAAAATCTAATACTTCTTTGGAAATTGATTTTCCAGCACTTGCTACATCTACAACCTGACCGCCAATCATTCCATAAATCCCCGCTTTTCCCGCAAGAATTTGAATCGCCTTACCTATCTCAAGATTTTTCTCCGGGAACATGGTAAAGGCCTTTGCAGCCGTCTCAAATGCATAATTAAGAAGTGCATCGCCGGCTAAAATACCCATGGTTTCCCCATAAACCACATGAGTCGTCTTTCTTCCCCTGCGATACTCATCATTATCCATTGCTGGAAGATCATCGTGCACAAGAGAATAGGTATGAATCATCTCAAGGGCAGCCATAAATGGCTCTATCACCTCATCTGTCCCTCCGAATAATTCATAAGTTTCTTTCATCAGCATAGGGCGAAGGCGTTTTCCACCTGCCATAAGGCTATATTCCATGGCTTCCATAATCAGTTTCTGATAGCCAGTCTGCTTCGGAAGATATTCGCCTAATACACGCTCAATGTCCAGAACCTTTTCCAATTTACTATTTTTATAACTCATCTTGTTCTCCATCTTCATCTAAAATCAACATTTTCTTTTCTACTTTATCAATTTTATCATTGCATACTTTCAATAATTCCATGCCTTTATGATAAAGGGAAAAAGAATCTTCAAGGGAAATGGTGGATTCTTCTAATTCTCCCACCACCTCATCTAATTCTTTAAATACTTCTTCTAATGACTTATCTTTCACCATAGTCCTCCTTGATAGTCTCTTCCACTTTTGTTTTTATAAGACCATCTGTTACATATATTGTCAATGAATCCTCTGCCTTTACATCTTGAATACTTTTTACCACGTTCCCATCTTCCAAAGACACATATGAAAATCCTTGATTCAATTTTGCAAGAGGCGATAATCCTTTCATTCTTTCAATATAAATTGCCAACTTCTGCTTTGATATGGTTAATTTCTTATCCATTGCCAAGCGAAGTTTTTGTTCTAAATCAACATACCGCTGTTGCTGCTGTTGAAGTTTCGCTCTCGGATGTAGATACCTCATCTTCGTACGATAACGTTCTATTCTTAGACGTTCCATTTGTATTTTTTGATACAAACCCTTCTTTAATTTTAAACATTTATCTTCTAAATAATTTTGAAGCGCCTGATATTCATACACTGCAAGTTCTGCTGCAGCTGAAGGCGTCGGTGCTCGTAAATCCGCCACATAATCTGCAATCGTCGTGTCCGTCTCGTGGCCTACTGCCGAAATAACAGGTGTATTACAATTGAAAATTGCTCTGGCAACAACCTCTTCGTTAAACGCCCATAAATCCTCTATGGAACCACCGCCACGTCCTACAATAATTACATCCACGTCTTGCTTTTCCAGCATCTCAATTCCTTTTACAATACTGGCAGCAGCCCCATCACCCTGTACCAATGCAGGATACAATACGAGTTGCACATATGGGTTCCTTCTAGCGGAGACATTCATAATATCACGAATTGCTGCACCGGTAGGAGCCGTTACGATTCCAACCCTCTTTGCAAACCTTGGAATCGGCTTTTTATACTCCGACGCAAACATGCCCATCTCACTTAGTTCTTTCTTTAATGCTTCAAAGCGTTCGTATAAAAGGCCTGCACCATCCAAAATAATCTCTTTGGCATATAACTGGTATTTTCCATCTCTTTCATAAGTTGTGATTGTCCCAAGCGCAATCACCTGTTGACCATCCTGCATTCGGAATGAAAGCCCACTTCTCTGACCTGCAAACATAATACAAGCGATGGCACCGGATTCATCCTTCAAGGAAAAATAAATATGGCCAGAGGTATGGTACTTGCAATTAGAGACTTCACCCTTTACATAAATGCGATTCAGCATAAAATCTTGTGTGAACATATTTTTTATATATGCATTTACTTGCTTTACTGAATATACATTACGCATGAATTGCTTACCTCTAGTTCACTACTTTTGCCAAAACTCCATTTACAAACGCCGGTCCTGAATCACTACTATATTTCTTCGCCAGTTCCACTGCCTCGTTTATTGCAACGGCTGTTGGAACGTCTTCATCCCATTTCACTTCAAAAATCGCCAATCTTAAAATAGTCAGATCAACTCTGTTCATACGAGAAGTTTTCCAACCGGTTGATAAATCGTTTAACACATGATCAATCTCGTCTAATTTTTCTACGATTGCTTTATATTTATCCAATATATATTCCTGATCCTTTTCTAAAACCGGATCTAATAAGTCAAAATAAAGCACCTCTTGTTCTTTCATCTCTTCTTCATTATTGAATTCAATACGAAACAACATTCTAAAAATATGTTCTCTTAACTCTGATCTACTCATCTTTTTCCCTCGTTTATTTTTATACATTAACCTATCGACGTATCTTAAAATATGCAAAAATCCGCCATACTAAGTATTATACATAGTATAACGGATTTCTTTTAGAAATACAATAAAGTTTTATCACACAACGAATTATGCTTCTACTTCTACACCAGCTACACGAATATTAACGTCTGCGACTTTAAGCCCTGTCATATTCTCAACAGCAACTTTCACTTTTTCCTGTACTTTACCGGAAATATCCATGATATTATATCCATATTTCAAATTCAATACCATGGCAATTGTTACAACACCTTCAAGAATATCCACATTAACACCTTTTGACAAAGTCTTTTTTCCGAGCTTACTAATGATATCCTTTGTAGCATTGCCGGCTGTAGATGAAACGCCTTCTACTTCCATGGCTGCAAGTCCTGCGATTACTGCAACTACTTCATCCTCAACCACAATCTGTCCAAGATTATCATCTAATTCCATAGTATAATTATTTCTTTCGTCTCTTGCCATAATTAAAACCTCCTAATTGGTTCATGTACTTCTATCATTATAACAAATTTATATGCATTTGCAAACAGGTTTTTTAGGAACGACCAAACTCAGATAAAATGAGACCTTCATTCCTTTCCAAAGTCATTCGCACACTCCAACTGTTGACGAACAATAACAATGGTCTATCTTTCAAATCCTTTATCTTCTTCATATCTGACGTTCCAACCAATTTATCTAAGTTGATGTCTTTATTTTCAATCCAACGGATATGTTCATATGGGAGTGGCTCTAATTTAATATCTACATTATATTCATTTTCCAAACGATATTTCAATACGTCAAATTGAAGTACTCCTACAACACCTACGATGATTTCCTCCATACCGGTATTGTATTCTTGGAAAATCTGAATCGCACCTTCCTGAGCAATCTGATTAATTCCCTTGATAAACTGCTTTCGTTTCATGGTATCTACCTGACGCACCCTCGCAAAATGTTCCGGTGCAAAGGTCGGAATACCTTCATAAGCAAACTTATCAGCGGATGTGGTAAGCGTGTCTCCGATTGAAAAAATACCAGGATCAAATACCCCGATAATATCTCCGCCGTAAGCTTTTTCAATCATCTTACGTTCACTTGCCATCATCTGCTGTGGCTGTGAAAGTCTAACCTTTTTCCCACCTTGAATATGGAACACATCCATTCCCGCTTCGAATTCTCCAGAGCAAATACGCATAAATGCAATGCGGTCACGGTGTGCTTTATTCATATTTGCCTGAATCTTAAATACAAACGCCGAGAAATCTTTCTCTTCCATTGGGTCAATACTTCCCTTATCAGACATTCTTGGAAGAGGGGAACTTGTCATCTGCAAAAAGTGTTGCAGAAAGGTTTCTACTCCAAAATTGGTGAGAGCCGATCCAAAAAACACCGGTGACAATTCCCCTTTGCTTACTAACTCCATATCAAACTCTGCACTTGCACCGTCCAGAAGTTCAATCTCATCATTCAACTGTGCTTTTTGGTCTTCGCTAATGAGTGTATCCACAATCGGGTCATCCAATGCAACCTTCTGAACCTCTCCCATAGAGGTTCCCTTTTTCGTATCGGAAAAGAGTTCAATCTCTCGGTGCTCTCTGTCAAATACACCCCTAAATTCTTTTCCACAACCGATTGGCCAGTTGATTGGGCAGGTGGCAATTCCAAGTTCCTTTTCAATATCATCTAAAAGTTCAAAGGTATCCATAGCTTCACGATCCATCTTATTGATGAATGTAAAAATCGGAATATGGCGCATCACACAAACTTTGAATAACTTTCTTGTCTGCGCCTCTACACCCTTGGAACCATCAATTACCATTACAGCTGAATCTGCGGCCATCAGCGTACGGTATGTATCTTCCGAGAAGTCCTGATGTCCAGGTGTATCCAGAATGTTGATACAATAACCATCATAGTTGAATTGAAGTACAGACGAGGTTACGGAAATACCTCTCTCCTTTTCAATCTCCATCCAGTCAGACACTGCATGCTTCGCAGTTGCCTTTCCTTTTACAGAACCGGCCTGATTGATGGCACCGCCATATAATAAAAACTTTTCTGTTAATGTTGTCTTTCCTGCATCGGGATGGGAAATAATTGCAAATGTTCTTCTTTTCTTAATTTCATTTGTAATATTTGACATGATTTTCTCCTACTATTTTCCATAAAATCTAACTTTACACACCTAGTTAGTCTATCATATCTAGTGTTTCTCTGCAATTTATTTTTATACCAGAAACTATTTACCTGTCGTAGTAATTACAATATTCTCCGGTGCAATATCTGTCTTTCTTGTAATAATATCTTCAATCTGAGCAAGGCTTGCATCAGAAAGTTCGGTTGCGTTCACAACAACATCTGCGCTAGTCTTGGTCAGATTCACAACCACCTCAGAAAAACCTTTGGATAACAAAAGTGTTTCCACTGATGCTTCCTTCTCTGCGATATCTGTCATGGCAATCATCTGTGCAACCGCATCTTGTTTCTGCTCATCTGATAGATTTTTATTATCAATGATTTCCAATAACATTTCCTTGTTCTTTGCGCGGACCTGCTCTCTTGTCACCTTTGCTTCTGCCACCAATCCATTGGATTCTCCGCTTGTAAGCACAGCCTCTCCCGGTGTCTCTTCAATATCCGCCTCTCCGCTTTCTAGGCTGATATCTAAGAGCTCCTGGTTAGCAAGCTCGCTATCATTCTCTGCCAAATCCGTTCCAAACAGACGTCCGGAATAATTCAGGTATCCTGCCACTGCAATCATGATTGCCAGTGATGTGATAATAATTTGATTTTTCTTAAATAAACGTTTCAAACTTTTTCCCTCCTAATTTGTTTGATTCCCTTTTATCACCTTAATTTTATGCGAATCCACATGAAATAATGCTTGTACCACCTCAGTAATATTTCGAACTGTCACCGCATTGTCTCCCCCCTCAGCAACAATGGCAACTCCTTCCACTGTGTCATCCTTTTGTAGCGTAATCATTACATTTACATTTCCAACCCCCTCCATTCCTTCTAAAACGGCCTCCAGTCGCCTCTCCAACTCCGTGTTCTCATCATTTCTTATCTGACTTTCCCCTGTGGGAATTGCAATCACCATTAATAAAATACCTATTAACAAAAAAATGAGTAAATGATTTTTACTCCATTTCCCCTGAAAAATCTTCCAAATACTTTGTTGCTCCCTCAATTTCCTTCACCTTCTGCTCATATTCTGCACTTTTATAAAATTCCTGCAAATCATGCTCCATCCCTAAAATTTTCAGTATGGGGCCTGACATCATAATGATTAAAATCAACCCTGTAAAAAACCGAATATATTTTTTATAACTATTATTTGGAACCATTTGCATAGCAACGGTAATCACGACCATGTAAACAGCAATGTTTTCTATCCATTCATACAAATATGTCAACTTTTCCCCTCCTAAGATGTGGTATTTGCCACCATTGCAATGGTGATCAAAAATAACATTCCCGATGTAAACAATATTTTAAGGAGAATCTCTGTCCCATCCGCCATACTGCTGATACAGCCTATGACACGTTTGTCAGAAATGGGTTGAACCAGTGCCGCCGTTAATTTGTACATGAAAGTAACCACCGCCATTTGAATTACAGGAGACATACAGATAACAATACAGATAATCGCTCCTGCGATTCCAATTCCATTTTTAATCAGCACCGCGGTCCCAAGCACAACCTCTGTTGCTCCGCCAATCACATCACCGATAACAGGAAGCGCTTCTCCACCTCTTGTTAAAACGCTTCTTTTCACGGAATCAATTGCCGGATTTAAAAGTCCCTGTATCAGATTGATTCCAATTACACTTCCAAGCAAGGTCCTCAGTCCCCATACAATAATGGTTCGCAACAGTTCTCCCAACTTTGTCAAATATCCTTCCGGCGACATTTCATTTATAATGCGCACAATCATATAGATTTGAACCAACGGTATCAAAACACCCTGTATAATCAGTTCCACAATACTAATGAGAATCAGGATCATTTGATAAAATGCAATGGAGGTGGCACTTCCCGTTGCAATGGCAACCGCCAGAAAATAGACTGGACCTAGTAGTTGGAGAAAATCCAATAAGTCATTCAATCCGGAAACCGCCGCCGACATTAGACCTTGAAAAGAGTGCAAACTAATGGTTATTAAAAGCATATACAATACAAAGAATCCAATTTCCGACACTTGACTTTCTTTGAATACCCCGGAAAAATTATGAAATACGGCGGCAATAATCACAATTGCAAGAATGTGAACAATGCTTGCTTTTGTGTTTGCAAATTCATAGAAAAACTGACCCGATATCATATCTATTATGGATTCTATGGAAATCTCCATTTCTCCCGATATTAACTGCTTTATCATATCTAGAAATCCCAATTTTTTTTCTGGAAACTGTTCTTCCAGAAAAGAGTCAATTTCCCCAAAGTCAAATTGTGAAAACAGTTCTTCCTGTGCCTTTTCTTGTGTCTCAGATGCATATGCGCAAAGTGGAAGACAAAACCAGATTACCAACATGAATAACACAACTTTTTTCTTCATACACACTCCCTCTAACCAAGAAAATTCTGTATTGTTTCTAACAGTGCCACAAGAATCGGAAGGCTTAGTACAAGGATGGTCAATTTACTGAATATCTCTATTTGGGATGCGATGGTCTGATACCCTGCATCCTTGCATATGCCGGATGAAAACTCTGCAACATATGTAACTCCCAGCATTTTTAAAAGTGTGGCAATATAAGTATTATTCAAATGAATGGACGCTGCCACTTCCCCCATAGTTTCAATGATAACCTCTAAATAGTGAAAGATGCTAAAGAAAATCAGTAAGCTGATTCCTATACATAGATAAACAGAAAATTCTGCTTTGTTTTGTTTTAACTGAATGGCAAACACAACGCCTGCTATACCCAATATTCCTATCTGTACGATATTCATAGTTCGAACAGCCCTTTGATGGATTCAAATAATTCGTAAATATATGGAACAATCCAAAACAACACCAATATAAGCCCGGCGAGGCTTGTCAGAAATGCCTGTTCTTCTCTTCCACTATGTTTTAACACCTGACTTAGTATTGAAACCAAGATTCCCACTGCTGCGATTTTAAATATTAAACTGACTGTCATGATTTCCCCCTTTTCACAAAAGCACAATCACAAGAAAAATCCCACACATAATTCCCATGCTTTGATACAGTTTTTTCTTGTGTTTTAGTTCTCCTCTTGTTCTTTGTATGGAAAGTCCCAATTGTTCTAAATAAAGGTCAATGGTTTCTGGATAGCCTAGGCTATTGCCCACCCGATATAGTTCTTCTAACTCTGTTTTTGATAAACTCCCATAAGAAAAGTATTTCTCTGCCTGCTTCTTCCAAAGTGTAAAAAAGGGACCTCCTCGACAATCTTCCAGTTCCTTTGCTAATTCCATGAGCCACTCTTGATACCTTCCACTCATCCTTTTTCCTATTTTCATAAACAACTCAAAAAACGGAGCCTTAGTATATTGTAGCTCTTTCTTTAGTAATACAAATACGTCTCTTAAATTCTCCAATTCTCTTAAATGCATTTGTAATTCTCGACTTATTTCAAAACCAAACGCAGTACACGTAGCAATTACTATAATGCTTCCAATTATTTTCTGCATAGCGAATTTTCCTCATAAAGCAGACTCCCCCGCTCATCATATACCCCATTTATTTCTCCTATGTGACGTCGATTTCCCAATACCACGTAGCGTTCAAAACGACGTTCCTTTACCATCTGCTCAAATAAGGGTTTAGTTCGAAGTTCATCCATAGAAGCTGCGTGTACCGTTGCAACCATCCTACAACCACAATGCATAGCATACTCTAACGCATGTATGTCTTCGGGACTTCCAAGTTCATCTACGGCAATCACTTGGGGAGACATGGAACGAATCAACATCAGCATGCCTTTTGATTTTGGACAATTATCCAACACATCCGTCCGTATTCCCAATTGATTTTGCGGAACACCGAGATAACATCCTCCCAATTCAGAACGTTCATCCACCACACCAACCGTACATGCTTTTACCCATCTGCTCCCATCGGATATCTGGCGTACCAAATCCCGAAGCAGCGTGGTTTTTCCGCACCTGGGTGGAGAGATAATTAATGTATTACATATTTGCTTATTAAGTGTAATATGAGGTAAAATAGCATCTGCGCAATTTAGAATTTCGTGTGATATTCGTATATTCATGGATGATATATGTTTAATATTCTTCACCTCTCCATTTTCCACTAAAACTTGTCCCGTCATTCCTACACGATGTCCTCCTTCTATTGTGATAAACCCTTGCTTTAATTCATTTTCAAAAGCATGCAAAGAATAGTTGCTGACATATTCCAGGATTTCCATCAGTTCCTCTTTTTCTATTATCTTCTGAAATACAAACTCAATATTGTCAGATACGATAATTAGCGGTTTCCCAATTCGCAATCTGATTTCTTGCAAGTCAGAAAATGAAATCTGATTTTCGTTCAAAATATGATTTATTTTGCTTCCCAAGACCTTTTTGATTCTTTCTCCGTGCATGTCCTCTCACCCCTTGAAACAATATATGTTAGAAGGCAAAAAATATGCACAAAAAAAACGGAAGGCCTAAACCTTCCGTTTCCTTATCTCTTATTCTTCTACAACATCTTTCATAGAGAAGCTGATTCTTCCCATCTTATCTTTTCCAAGGCAAACTACTTTAACTTTGTCTCCTAATGTAAGAACATCTTCTACTTGTTTGATTCTTTCCTTAGAAATCTTAGAAATGTGAACCATTCCTTCTTTTCCAGGAGCAAATTCAACGAATGCACCGAATTCTTTGATGCTAATAACTGTTCCTTCAAATACCATTCCTGCTTCGAAGTCTGTAACGATAGTCGCAATCATCTTCATAGCTTCTTCCATCTTTTCAGCGTCTACGCCGCAGATAGAAACTGCACCTTCGTCTGTGATATCAATCTTAACGCCTGTCTGTTCGATGATAGCGTTGATTGTTTTACCACGTTGTCCAACAACATCACCAATCTTAGCTGGATCGATTTGCATTTGACGAATCTTTGGAGCATATTGTCCAACTTCCGGACGTGGCTCTGCGATGGTCTTTGCCATAACTTCATCTAAGATATATGTTCTTGCTTTCTTTGTGCAAGCGATTGCTTCTTCAATGATTGCACGAGTCAAACCGTGAATCTTAATATCCATTTGAATAGCTGTGATACCTTTGTGTGTACCAGCTACCTTAAAGTCCATATCTCCGAAGAAGTCTTCTAAACCTTGGATATCTGTTAATACCAAGTATTCATCATCCGTATCACCGGTTACAAGACCTGCTGAGATACCTGCAACAGCTGCTTTAATCGGAACACCGGCTGCCATAAGTGACATACTTGATGCACAGATACTAGCCTGTGATGTAGAACCATTTGATTCAAATGTTTCTGATACTGTACGGATTGCATATGGGAACTCTTCTTCACTCGGAAGTACCGGAACAAGAGCTCTCTCAGCCAATGCACCATGACCAATCTCACGGCGTCCAGGTCCTCTGGATGGCTTTGTCTCACCTACAGAGTATGCAGGGAAGTTATAGTGATGCATATATCTCTTTGTTGTTTCTGCTTCATCTAATCCATCTAATTTTTGTGCTTCTGATAAAGGTCCAAGTGTAGTTACTGTACAAATTTGAGTTTGTCCACGTGTAAACATTGCTGAACCATGTACTCTTGGGATAATGTCTGTTTCAGCAGCAAGTGGTCTGATTTGATCAATTGCTCTTCCGTCTGGACGTTTGTGATCTTTTAAGATCATCTTACGAACAGTCTTCTTTTGGTATTGGTATAAAGCTTCTCCTAAGATAGCTAACCATTCTTCATTTTCAGCAAATGCTGCTTCTAATTTTTCACGAATTACGCGTAAGTTTTCTTCTCTTACTTGTTTTTCATCTGTGAATACTGCTACTTCCATTTCTTCTGGAGTAACGATTTCTTTCATAGCTGCGAATAATTCTTCTGGAACTGCACAGCTTGTGTATCCATGTTTTTCTTTACCACATTCAGCAACGATTGTGTCGATGAATTTGATAACTTCTTGGTTTAATTCATGTGCTGCAAAGATTGCTTCGATCATCTTAGCTTCTTCAACTTCGTTAGCACCAGCTTCGATCATGATAACTTTGTCTCTTGTAGAAGCAACTGTAAGTTGTAAATCAGATACTGCTCTTTGAGCTGCATTTGGGTTAAATACGAATTCTCCATCGATTAAACCAACTTGTGTTGTAGATGTTGGGCCATCGAATGGGATATCAGAAACTGCTACAGCGATTGCAGAACCTAACATAGCTGTTAATTCTGGGCTACAGTCTGGATCAACAGCCATAACCATGTTGTTTAATGTAACATCGTTTCTGTAATCTTTTGGGAACAATGGTCTCATTGGTCTGTCGATTACACGTGATGTAAGGATTGCATTTTCAGATGCTTTTCCTTCTCTCTTTGTAAATCCTCCTGGGATTTTACCTACTGCATATAATTTTTCTTCATATTCTACGCTTAATGGGAAGAAATCGATTCCTTCACGTGGTTTTTCTGAAGCTGTAGCTGTTGATAATACAACTGTATCACCATAGTGCATAAGAACTGCACCATTTGCTTGTGCTGCTACTCTGCCGATGTCTGCGCGAAGAGTTCTTCCTGCTAATTGCATTTCAAATTTCTTAAACATGTGTATTCTCCTTTTCATAATTTCCTTAGACAGTTCTATCGCAAACTACTGAAAAATATATTTCAGACTCAAATACACTTTTCAGTGGTCTCGGCTCATCGTACTGCCCGCAATCTTAGGTATTATATCATACTTGCTTTATCTATGCAATTTTTTTCTAAAAAAAGAGGTGGATTTTCTCCACCTCCTAACTAGTCTATTCAACTATCACAATTCTCATCATATTGCTTAAGCTTTCGCCGTCTGCTCCCAACGTTGTTGATGGAATTCCAGCTGTCACTACAGCAATATCTCCAATAGAAATCAATTCATTTAATTTCGCAATACAAATTGCCTCTCTGCAAATTTCCTCTGTTGTTGAACAAGGAACAGATTTCACTGGCACTACGCCTCTACAAATTTGCATTCTGCGAAGTGTTTCTGGATTAGGTGAAACACCAACAATCGTACAGCTAGGTTTGAATTTTGATACAACACGTGCAGTTGAGCCTGATGAAGTTGGAACAATAATACATTTTGCATTCAATCTCATCGCTGATGTCACTGTTGCATAGCTGATTGTATTTGAAATACTCTTATGACGCTGTCCTTTGATTTTATTGACAATATCCTTGTAATCCAAATGACTTTCTGCGTCTTCTACAATCTTAACCATCATTTTTAATGCTTCTAATGGATATTTTCCATTTGCAGTTTCCC
>JAZRON010000016.1:0-23347 GCA_045648725.1 Faecalimonas sp. | reverse complement strand
TAACAAACATGGCCGACCGCAAATCAAGACAGATGCTTCACCGTGCAAAGAAGATGAATCCAGAGGCTATTGTTATTGCCGCAGGCTGTTATGTGCAAGCAAAAGCAGAGAGTGGAGAAGTAGATGAATGTATCGATATTGTAATTGGAAACAATAAGAAAAAAGATTTGATTCAAATCATAGAACAATATGAGAGTGAAAGAGTGAATCAAGCAGTTATCGATATTAACCATACAAAAGAATATGAAGAGATGCATCTTAGTAAGACAGCAGAGCATACGAGAGCATATATCAAAGTGCAAGATGGCTGCAATCAGTTCTGTACCTATTGCATTATCCCTTTTGCAAGAGGAAGAGTCAGAAGCCGTGCAAAAGAAGATGTCATTCGAGAAGTAAAGGATTTGGCTGCAAATGGATATCAGGAGGTGGTACTCACAGGAATTCATTTGAGTTCCTATGGAGTGGATCTGGATGGGGAAGACCTGTTGTCTTTGATTTTGGCGGTTCACCAGATAGATGGAATTAGAAGAATACGTCTGGGGTCTTTGGAACCGAGAATTATAACAGAGGAATTTGCAAAAACCATTTCCAGATTGGAAAAAATGTGTCCTCATTTTCACCTTTCCCTGCAAAGTGGGTGCGATGCAACTCTTCGAAGAATGAATCGAAGATATACCTCAGAGGAGTATTATGAGAAATGCCAATTGCTTCGCCAATATTTTGAAAACCCTGCTCTAACTACCGATGTGATTGTGGGATTTCCAGGGGAAACAGAAGAGGAATTCGTAGAATCCAAATCTTTTGTGGATAAAGTGGATTTTTATGAAACGCATATCTTTAAGTATTCAAAGCGTGCAGGTACAAAGGCGGCCGTCATGGAAAATCAAGTTCCGGAGCAGGTTAAGACAGAGAGAAGCAATATGCTGTTGGAATTAGATAAAGATAAAAGAGAGGCATACGAAGAAAACTGGTTGGGAAAAACTGTAGAGGTGCTGATGGAAGAAAGTATTCAGATAGATGGGAAAGCCTATCAGGTTGGTCATACTAAGGAATATGTGAAAGTTGCCGTGGCAACTGAAGAGAATCTGCAGAATAAGTTGGTTTCCGTATTGCTTCCAAGTAAAAATCAAAGTGTGAAGGCACAAGAATATATTTGCGGGAAACTTGTTTAGAATCAAATTTGGCGTTGAATTTCATATGAAATTATATTAGAATAAGAATGATAAAATAGCAAAGGACGTGAGCAGATGAACAAATTAAGTAACACACAATTTTTTCAAGTAGAAAACGGGACACAAATTCAGACAAAAGATATTCTTGAAATTGTGTATCAGGCTCTGCGGGAAAAGGGGTACAACCCTGTGAATCAAATTGTTGGCTATATTATGTCAGGTGATCCGACTTATATCACAAGTCATAATGGAGCCAGAAAATTAATTTCGAAGATAGAACGTGATGAATTAGTAGAAGAGATGTTAAAATCGTATATTAAGCATCATTCTTGGGAATAAATGATATGAGAATAATGGGATTAGACTATGGCTCTAAGACAGTAGGAGTGGCCATCAGCGACGCACTCTGTATTACGGCCCAGGGAATTGAGACAATTCAAAGGAAAGAAGAAAATAAATTACGAAAGACACTTGCTCGTATCGAGGAACTTGCAAAAGAGTACGAGGTGGACAGGATTGTGCTTGGCTTTCCAAAGAATATGAACAACACTATTGGTGAACGTGCGGAGAAATCTCTAGAACTAAAAGAGATGTTGGAAAGACGCACTGGACTTTCTGTGATTATGTGGGATGAACGTTTAACTACAGTGGAAGCAGAAAGAACACTTATTGAAAGTAATGTAAGAAGGGAAAATCGCAAAAAATATATTGATCAGATTGCGGCAGTTTTTATCTTACAGGGATATTTGGATTCGCTTAGCATGAGACAGGATTAAGACACAAGGAGTTTGTATGGAAAAGATTAAATTTACATTTGAAGACACAAATGAAGAAGTAGAATTTTTCGTATTGGAACAAACAAAAGTAAATGGAAATTCTTATATTTTGGTGACTGATTCAGAGGAAGAAGAGGCAGAGTGCCTTATTTTAAAAGATACAAGTGCAGCAGAGGAGAAAGAGAGTCTATACGAAATTGTAGAAGATGAAGTGGAACTTTCTGCTGTATTGACAGTATTTGAAGAACTATTAGAGGATATTGATATCGAAATGTAAAGTGGAGTGCTCGGAACATTTGCTCTGCTTGAAAAAATATATGGAGGTGTGAAATTGAATAAAAATAAAAATGCAAAATTAAAGATTATTCCAATCGGTGGTTTGGAACAGATTGGAATGAATATTACTGCCTTTGAATACGAAGACAGTATTATTGTTGTGGATTGCGGACTGGCCTTTCCTGAAGACGATATGCTGGGGATTGACCTAGTAATTCCTGATGTAACATATTTAAAAGATAATATAGAAAAAGTAAAAGGTTTTGTAATTACCCACGGACACGAAGACCATATAGGCGCATTGTCTTATGTGTTAAAGGATATTAATGTGCCTGTTTATGCAACTAAGCTTACTATGGGAATCATTGAAAATAAACTAAAAGAGCACAATATGCTTCGAGGAACCAGAAGAAAGGTTGTTACCTATGGACAATCCATTAATCTGGGTCAATTCCGAATCGAGTTTATTAAAACCAATCACAGTATTCAGGATGCGGCTGCTCTTGCTATTTATTCACCGGTAGGAACAGTAGTTCATACAGGAGACTTTAAGGTGGACTATACACCGGTATTTGGAGATGCCATTGATTTGCAGCGTTTTGCAGAAATTGGAAAAAAAGGCGTTCTTGTTATGATGTCTGACAGTACCAATGCTGAGCGCCCTGGATTTACTATGTCAGAACGAACAGTAGGTATGACCTTTGACCATCTGTTTGCAGAACATCGTGACCGCAGAATTATTATTGCCACATTTGCATCCAATGTTGACCGTGTACAACAGATTATTAACTCTGCTTATAAATATGGCAGAAAAGTAGTTGTGGAAGGTCGAAGCATGGTAAATATTATTTCAACGGCTTCAGAACTTGGATACTTAAATGTTCCGGCAAATACCTTGATTGAAATAGACCAACTCCATAACTATCCAGATGAGAAGACGGTTCTTATCACGACAGGAAGTCAAGGAGAATCTATGGCTGCACTTTCTCGTATGGCTGCAGATATTCATAAAAAAGTAACTATCAAACCGAAGGATGTTGTTATTTTTAGTTCCAGTCCAATTCCGGGGAATGAAAAAGCAGTTTCCCGTGTGATTAATGAACTTTCTGAAAAAGGCGCAAACGTAATTTTCCAAGATGCCCATGTTTCAGGACATGCCTGTCAGGAAGAATTAAAGTTGATTTATACACTTTTGAGACCAAAGTATGCGATTCCGGTGCATGGTGAGTATCGTCATCTGAAGGCGAATGCAGCAATTGCTGAATCCCTTGGAGTGCCAAAGGAGAATATATTCATTATGCATTCAGGTGAGGTGTTAGCATTAGATCAAGATAGTGCAGAGGTTGTTGATAAAGTACAGACTGGCGCTATTTTGGTAGACGGCTTAGGTGTTGGGGATGTAGGGAATATTGTTCTCAGAGATCGTCAGCATTTGGCGGAAGATGGTATTTTGATTGTGGTTCTCACATTGGAGAAGAGAACCAATCAATTGCTTGCAGGTCCGGATATTGTGTCTAGGGGATTTGTGTATGTGAGAGAGTCGGAAGGCTTGATGGAGGAAGCAAGACAAGTGTTGTACGAAGCATTAGAGAAGTGCCTTATGAATCGTAATGCGGATTGGAGTAGAATCAAATTGGTAATCCGTGACACCATGAGTGATTTCTTGTGGAAACGTACAAAGAGAAAACCGATGATTCTTCCAATTATTATGGATGTATAAAAGTTAGGAAAGACGGGGAATTTTTCTCCGTCTTTGTATGTAAGGTAGGGATAATCATGATTGTAGATGAACGTATGGTAACATTTATTCGCTCGCTTGAGACGGAAAATAGTGAGATTCTGGAACAGATTGAAAAAGAAGCATTGGATACATATGTGCCGATTATTCGAAAAGAGATGCAGAGTTTTTTGAAAGTGTTATTGGCGATTAAGAAACCAAAGAGAATATTGGAAGTGGGAACTGCCGTTGGGTTTTCTGCAATTTTAATGAGTGAATACGCTCCAAAGGATTGTCATATTACCACAATTGAAAAGTATGAAAAGCGGATTCCCATTGCCCATGAGAATTTTAGACGAGCCGGAAAAGAGCATCAAATCACATTGTTAGAAGGAGATGCGTTGGAGATATTAAAAAGTCTTGACGGCAGTTATGATTTTATTTTTATGGATGCAGCAAAGGGACAGTATATCTACTACATGCCTGAGGTTGTGCGTCTGCTTGAAAAAGACGGCGTGTTTGTGACAGATAATGTGCTGCAAGATGGGGATATTATCGAATCCCGTTTTGCTGTGGAACGACGTAATCGCACCATTCACAGTAGAATGAGAGAATATTTATATGAATTGAAACATCACGAATTGTTAGAAACAACCATCATTCCATTAGGGGATGGTGTAGCACTTAGTACAAAAATGAGAGAGGAATAAGAAATGGCAAGACATCCAGAACTATTGATTCCGGCAAGTAGCTTGGAAGTATTGAAAGTAGCAGTAATCTTTGGCGCAGATGCAGTTTATATTGGGGGAGAGGCATTCGGCCTTCGTGCAAAAGCAAAGAATTTTTCCATGGACGAGATGCGGGAAGGGATTGCATTTGCTCATGAGCATGGCGTAAAGGTTTATGTAACAGCCAATATATTGGCACATAATAAAGATTTAGGTGGTGTAAGAGCCTATTTTGAAGAATTGAAAGAAATCAAACCAGATGGACTTATTATTGCAGACCCTGCCATTTTTGAAATTGCAGGAGAAGTTTGTCCGGAAATTGAAAGACATATTAGTACCCAAGCGAACAATACAAACTACGGTACCTATAATTTTTGGCATAAACTTGGTGCAACTCGTGTGGTAACAGCACGTGAGTTGTCACTGGAAGAAATTAAAGAAATCAGGGCCAATATTCCTGAAGATTTGGAAATAGAAACATTTATACATGGTGCAATGTGTATCTCTTATTCTGGACGTTGTCTCCTTAGCAATTATCTTGTGGGAAGGGATGCCAATCAGGGTGCATGTACCCATCCATGTCGCTGGAAGTATTCCATTGTAGAGGAAACCAGACCGGGAGAATATATGCCTGTTTTTGAAAATGAAAGAGGTACTTATATTTTTAATTCCAAGGATTTATGTATGATTGAACATATTCCGGAAATTTTAGAGGCGGGAGTGGATAGCCTTAAGATTGAAGGCCGTATGAAGACTGCCCTTTATGTTGCAACCGTGGCAAGAACTTATCGAAAAGCTATTGATGATTTCCAAAAGGATCCGGAACTTTATCGCAAGAATATGCCGTGGTATCTGGAGCAGATTTCAAACTGTACCTACAGACAATTTACGACAGGATTCTTCTTTGGAAAGCCGGATGAAACAAGCCAAATTTACGATAGCAATACCTATGTAAAAGAATACACCTACCTGGGAATCATAGGTGAGGAAAAAGATGGCGCATATCGAATTGAACAAAGAAATAAGTTCTCTGTTGGGGAAAAAATCGAAGTGATGAAGCCAAACGGGGAAAATATCGAGGTTACCGTGAAACGCATTGTTACAGAGGACGGAGTAGAACAGGAAAGTGCACCACATCCAAAACAGGTGCTATACGTAGATTTAGGTATAAAAGTAGATGAATATGACATATTAAGACGTCAGGAATAAAAAGAAGCTGTGGGAAATTTAAAAATGTTCCCGCAGCTTTTCTATTGCACTTTTCTCAATCCGAGAAACATAAGAGCGGGAAATACCAAGCTGGCTTGCGATTTCACGCTGTGTGTATTCTTCTTGGTTATAAAGGCCATATCGCATTTTTAACACCAAGCGTTCCCTAGGTGAAAGAACGGATTCTAATTTTTCATAAAGGGTTCTGATATCGTCTTTTAATGCGATTTGTGTGTGTGCATCATCATCCTCTGTTTCAATAATATCATACAATTGAATTTCATTGCCTTCCCGGTCAGTACCAATTGGTTCGTAAAGGGAAACTTCTTTGGAAGTCTTTTTCTTGCTTCGAAGCATCATTAAAATCTCATTTTCAATACATCTGGCAGCGTAAGTGCCAAGCCGGTTGTTTTTTTGGGGGTTGAAGGTTACTATGGCTTTGATTAAGCCGATTGTTCCAATGGAAATCAGATCTTCCATGTCCTCGTCTAAATGCTGGTATTTTTTAATTACGTGTGCAACAAGACGGAGGTTTCTTTCGATTAAAATGTGTTTCGCCTCAAGGTCACCCTCAATATATCTTTGCATATAATATTGTTCTTCCTCAGCAGAGAGCGGTGGTGGAAATGTTTTCAAGAAAAGCACCTCTTAGCGGATTTAATATCATTGTATGTGAGAAGAAAGAAGTTTGTGCTTTTCCATATTTAAATATTGACAATTAGTAAAAATTATGAAAAAATGAATTCACTAACTTTTCGGAAGATTTCTTCTTCCGTATAGTATCAGGCGTTTCGCCGAAAATTCAATTTGCAACAATTTAATAGAGAAAGGAGAGTGTACTTGTTTGGTTAGTACAGTTTTATCTGCAACGTTGCGTGGACTTTGTGTAGAGTTTGTGTACGTGGAAGCGGATACCAGTAATGGACTTCCGGTATTCCATATGGTGGGATATTTGTCTTCAGAAGTAAAGGAGGCAGGGGAGAGAGTTCGGACTGCCATACGTAATTCGGGAATTATGTTGCCCGCAAAAAAAATGGTGATCAATTTATCACCGGCAAACCTGAGAAAAAAAGGAAGTATGTTTGATTTGCCAATTGCAGTTGCAATTCTGGCATCCATAGGTGAAGTAGAACTGGCACAGACAGAGTCTATTTTAATGATAGGGGAACTAAGCTTGGATGGAGGAGTGAAAAGTGTACCAGGAGTCCTTCCTATTGTGCTGGAGGCAAAAAAGAGAGGATGTAAAATGTGCATTGTGCCAAAAGAGAATGAAAGAGAAGGTGCGCTGATAGAGGGGATTACCGTTGTGGGAGTGGAAACGCTGACAGATGTTTGCCGGATTCTAAGGACGGGGCATCGGAAACAGCAAAATAGTAAAAAAAATAGTTGGGAGGCACAAGTTTGTAACAGTGAACTGGATTACAGTGATGTTCGTGGACAGCAAGCTGCAAAGCGTGCAGCAGAGATTGCGGTGGCTGGGAATCACAATATGCTTATGATTGGTCCGCCTGGAGCAGGGAAAAGTATGATAGCTAAGCGAATCCCTACGATTTTACCACAACTTACCAAAGAAGAAAGCATGGAATTAACCATGATTTATAGTATTATTGGGGAATTAAATCAGCATGCGCCTTTAATAAGACAGCGACCATTTCGTGAGGTGCATCAATCTATAACAAGAACAGCCTTAGTTGGCGGGGGTGTAATCCCTAAGCCGGGTGAAATCAGCTTGGCCCATAAGGGGGTGTTGTTTTTAGATGAGATTGCAGAATTTCAAAAACCGGTTTTGGAACTTTTGCGTCAGCCTATGGAAGACCATCAGATTAAAATACTAAGGGAACGAGGCGAGTATCTTTTTCCTGCAGATTTTTTGTTGGTGGCAGCCATGAACCCTTGTCCATGTGGAAACTATCCGGATTTGAATAAGTGTATGTGCAGTTCTACACAGATTCGTAATTATTTGGGGCGCATTAGTCAACCTCTGTTGGATCGTATAGATATATGCGTGGAAGTAGAGAAAGTGCAATATAAGGACTTGCAAGGGGCAAAGAAAGAGGAAACTTCAGAGGGAATTCGAAGACGGGTATGTGCTGCGCGAGAGGTTCAAAAAGAACGGTATCTGGGTTCGGGAATTTTGACAAATGCACAATTACGAGGAAAAGAAGTGGAACGATTTTGTCCCTTGGGAACAAAAGAAAACCAAATGATGAAACAGGCATTTGAGAGAATGAATCTGACTGCAAGAATGTATTATAAAATACTTACGGTTGCGAGGACCATAGCAGACTTGGAGGGAAAAGAGCATATTGAAATGAGTCACTTGGGAGAGGCATTAAGCTTTAGGTCCATAGACAAAAAGTATTGGGAACGAGGTGAAATATGAAATACGAATATTGGTTTGCAAATATTCAAGGAATCAGTTGTAAAAAGAAGCAATACATACGTGCACAGGTTAAAAGTGCTGAAGAGTTATATTATATAGAAGAAACAGAATTAAAAAAAATGGAAATAGAAGAAGATTGCTGTCATAAAATTTTACAAAGTGTGAAAGAATGGAAATTAGAACAGGAATATGAAAAATTACAGAAACAACAAGTGAATTTTTTGACTATAGGAGATGCACACTACCCTGCAAAGTTGAAAACGATATCATCACCGCCATATGCTATCTATGTAAAGGGGAAACTGCCGGAGGAACAAGTGCTGTCAGTGGCAATAGTTGGAGCAAGGCAGTGTAGCAGTTACGGGGAAAGAATGGCATTTGAGTACGCAAAATGCATTGCAGATGCGGGGCTTCAGATTATCAGTGGAATGGCAAGAGGAATTGACGGAATTAGCCAGAGAACGGCCCTGTCTCAAGGAGGAAAGACTTTCGGAGTATTAGGCTGTGGAGTTGATATCTGTTATCCAAGGGAGCATTTGTCACTTTATAGAGAATTAGAGAAGAATGGTGGATTGATTTCAGAACAGCCGCCTGGAACCCAGCCCCTTCCTCAATTTTTTCCTGCTCGGAATAGAATTATCAGTGGTCTGGCAGATGTGGTGCTTGTAATGGAGGCAAAAGAAAAGAGTGGTTCCTTGATTACTGCGGATATGGCTTTGGAGCAGGGGAAAGATGTGTACGCTCTTCCGGGACCTGCAAATAGCCGTCTGAGTTTGGGGTGTCATAATCTAATTCGACAAGGAGCAGGCATATTACTATCGCCTAAGGATTTGCTTTCTGAATTGGGAATATTTCACAATGAGAAAATAAAAAAATCTACAGAAAATAAAATATCACTTGAAAGTGCAGAAAAATTGGTGTATAGTTGTCTCGATTTCCACCCCAAAAGTCTAGGGGAGCTGATAGAGGTAACCAAACAGCCGATTTCGGCACTGGTAGGCACGCTGGTAAGCTTAGAATTAAAGGGGTATATCAAGGAAATATCGAAAAACTATTATGTTAAAGTAAAATAGCAGTAAGCTATAATGGAGGAAGGATACATGGCACGCTATCTGGTAATTGTGGAATCTCCGGCGAAAGTGAAAACGATTAAGAAGTTTTTGGGAACAAATTATGTGGTAATGGCCTCAAATGGACATGTGCGTGATTTGCCAAAGAGTTCTCTGGGGATTGATGTGGAGCATGACTTTGAACCAAAATACATTACAATCAGAGGAAAAGGAGATATTCTTGCTGCCCTAAGAAAAGAAGTAAAAAAAGCAGATAAAGTGTATCTGGCAACTGACCCGGACCGTGAGGGAGAAGCAATTGCCTGGCATTTACTCATTGCATTAAAGTTGGAAGACAAAAAAGTATATCGTATTAGTTTTAATGAGATTACAAAAAATGCAATCAAGACATCGATTAAAGAGGCGCGTGAAATTGATATGAGTTTAGTTGATGCGCAACAGGCCCGCCGCGCTCTGGACCGCATTGTTGGCTATAAGATTAGCCCGCTTCTTTGGGCGAAAGTGAAAAGAGGATTAAGTGCAGGAAGGGTACAATCGGTTGCACTTCGTATTATTGCAGACCGTGAAGAAGAGATTAATGCATTTATCCCGGAGGAATACTGGACCTTGGATGCCCATCTTAAGGTGGAAGGGGAGAAGAAGCCTCTTGTTGCAAAATTTCATGGAACAGAAAAAAAGAAGATTACAATTCGCTCAAAACAAAAGATGGAACAAATTGTGGCAGAATTAGAAGATGCAGAATTTTCTGTAACAGAAGTGAAAAAGAGTGAGCGTGTGAAAAAGGCCCCGTTGCCATTTACAACAAGTACACTTCAACAGGAAGCATCAAAAGTATTGAATTTTGCTACTCAAAAGACCATGCGTATTGCACAACAGTTGTATGAAGTTGGTTTTATTACTTACCTTCGTACCGATTCTACCAGAATTTCTATGGAAGCAGATGCAAGTGCAAGAGATTATATTGCAGAGGTTTATGGTGCCAACTATACGTCAAAGGCGCAAAAGGAAAAAGAGGATGGAAAGAAGATTCAGGATGCCCACGAGGCAATTCGTCCTACAGATGTTACAAGAACACCTGCTGTGCTTAAGGATTCTCTGACAAGAGACCAGCTTCGTTTGTATCAATTGATTTGGAAGCGATTTGTTGCTAGCAGAATGAATGCAGCAAGATATGAGACTACCTCTATCAAGATAGGAGCAAAAGAGTACCGTTTTACAGTTGCAGCATCCAAACTGATCTTTGAGGGCTTTAGAACTGTATATACAGAGTCTGATGAGGAAAAAGAAGACAACAACGTATTGGCAGGAAGTATTGATAAGAATTCAAAACTTACAAAAGAGACCTTTGAAACAAAGCAACATTTTACACAGCCACCGGCTCATTTTACAGAGGCAGCACTTGTTAAGAGCTTAGAGGAGCTTGGAATTGGACGTCCGAGTACCTACGCTCCAACCATTTCTACCATTATTGCAAGAAGATATGTGGCAAAGGAAAACAAGAATTTATATCTGACAGAAATTGGAGAGGTTGTAGACAATATTATGAAACAGTCTTTCCCGAGCATTGTGGATGTGACCTTTACTGCGAATATGGAAGGACTTCTTGATATGGTTGCAGAAGGAAAAGTAGAGTGGAAGTCTGTTATCAGCAATTTCTATCCGGATTTGCAGGAAGCCATTGAGGTAGCTGAACAGGAACTTGCAAAGGTTAAAATTGAAGACGAAGCCACAGATTTTATTTGTGAGGAATGTGGGCGAAACATGGTGATTAAGTATGGACCGCACGGACGCTTTTTGGCATGTCCGGGATTTCCGAAATGTAAAAACACCAAACCATATTTAGAAAAAGTGGGCGTTGCCTGTCCAATTTGTGGAAAGGATATTATTTTGCGCAAAACAAAAAAAGGCAGAAAATATTACGGGTGTGAAGATAATCCTAACTGTGAATTTATGTCGTGGCAAAAGCCGATAGAGATGAAATGTCCAAAGTGTGGTAGCTATATGCTAGAAAAAGGGAACAAAGTTGTGTGTGCAAATGAAGAGTGCGGACATAAAATGGACAGAAAAATCTAAGAAAAAGTTGTAAAGCGCGAAATTGTATGATAATATGCACGTGTAGACATTTTTTTTCGGAGTTGTTCGAAGTATTCTGGAAATAAGAGACATAGTGGATTCATATGATGGGGGAAAACAATGAGTGTACAATTATTAGATAAAACTAGAAAGATTAATCGCTTACTCCATAACAACAATTCTAGTAAAGTAGTTTTTAATGATATCTGTGATGTGTTGACAGAGATTTTATCATCAAATGTGCTTGTGGTAAGTAAAAAAGGAAAGGTTCTTGGCGTAGGACAGTGTCAGGGTGTGGAATTTATTCATGAACTGATTGAAAATAAGGTTGGAGGTCATATTGATGGAATGCTGAATGAGAGAATGCTCAGTGTTTTATCCACCAAAGAGAATGTGAATCTCCAAACATTAGGATTTTCTGTTGATACAGTAAAAGGATATCAGGCTATTGTAACTCCGATAGAAATTGCCGGAGAACGATTGGGAACCCTGTTTATTTACAAAAAGGAGAATGCTTACGAGATTGATGATATTATTCTCAGTGAATATGGAACTACAGTTGTTGGATTGGAGATGCTCCGTTCAGTAAATGAAGAGAGCGCAGAAGAGATACGAAAGGAACAGATTGTACAATCAGCAATCAGTACCCTTTCTTTTTCAGAACTGGAAGCGATTATACATATTTTTGACGAGTTGGAAGGAACTGAGGGGATTCTTGTTGCAAGTAAAATTGCAGACCGCGTTGGAATTACAAGATCCGTTATCGTTAATGCATTGCGTAAATTTGAAAGTGCCGGTGTGATTGAGTCACGTTCGTCAGGTATGAAAGGAACATATATTAAGGTAATCAATGATTTTATTTTTGATGAATTGGACGCTATTAAGAAGAAAAAATTAAAATAAAACACGAAGGAAGGGGGTCAGGTTTCTGATGCCCTTTCATTTTCAGCAAGGAGGAGTCTATGAAGCAAGGAACTGGCGCAAAGTTAAAGATGAAGAAAAATCTTCACAAAAATGCAGTGATAGATCAAAAAATGTATTTTTGCAAAGTTTTAAGGTATGATGCAAAATGGGAATGTATATATTTAGTGTTGGAGAATGATTTGCTTTCGACACTTTCACTGGATGCAATCTACGAATGCAGTATAGAAAAAACGGGAGAGTGCATTGCATGCACAGGTAGAATCAGAGAACGCTACGCAAATGAATTTGGAAACATATTAAAATTTGAAATAGAAAATGGATTTTATAAAATAAATCTAAAGTCTGTTGACAAATAATGGGCATAGTGCTATTTTAGTACTAGTGCAAATTAGCACTCGATAAAAAAGAGTGCTAATAAAATAAGAATTTAATAAAATTGTATATAAGGAGGCTTTGCTATGAAGTTAGTACCATTAGGAGACAGAGTTGTATTGAAGCAAATTGTTGCAGAGGAGACAACAAAATCTGGTATTGTATTGCCAGGTCAGACAAAAGAGAAACCACAACAGGCAGAAGTTGTTGCTGTTGGACCAGGTGGTTGCGTAGATGGAAAAGAAGTTACGATGCTTGTATCTGTTGGGGATCAGGTGATTTACTCAAAATATTCCGGAACCGAAGTGGAATTAGATGGAGAAGAGTATCTTGTAGTAAAACAAAACGACATTTTAGCAATTATTAAATAAGATAATTAAGTTTTTAGGAGGCAAATATTATGGCAAAAGAAATCAAATATGGTGCAGAAGCCCGAAAAGCATTGGAAGCCGGTGTGAATCAATTGGCAAACACCGTTCGTGTAACAATTGGACCAAAGGGAAGAAATGTTGTATTAGATAAATCTTTTGGAGCACCGCTTATTACAAACGATGGTGTGACAATTGCAAAGGAGATTGAATTAGAAGACGCATTTGAAAATATGGGTGCACAACTCATCAGAGAAGTAGCAGCGAAGACAAACGACGTGGCAGGTGACGGAACCACCACTGCAACTGTATTGGCACAGGCTATGGTACAGGAAGGTATGAAAAACCTTGCAGCAGGAGCAAATCCAATCGTACTTCGTAAAGGTATGAAAAAGGCTACAGGAGCAGCAGTTGAAGCAATTGCGGCTATGAGTAGTAAAGTAGAAAGCAAAGAAAGAATTGCAAACGTTGCAGCAATTTCAGCAGGCGATGCAGAAGTAGGTGCAATGGTGGCAGATGCCATGGAAAAAGTGTCAAACGATGGCGTTATCACAATTGAAGAATCTAAAACTATGAAAACAGAGTTAGATTTAGTGGAAGGTATGCAGTTTGACCGTGGTTATATCTCTGCTTATATGGCGACAGATATGGAAAAAATGGAAGCAGTATTAGATAATCCATTTGTTTTAATTACAGACAAAAAGATTTCTAATATTCAAGATTTACTTCCTGTATTGGAACAAATCGTGCAATCAGGTGCAAGACTACTTATTATTGCAGAAGATATTGAAGGTGAAGCACTTACGACATTAATCGTAAACAAATTACGTGGGACATTCAACGTTGCAGCTGTAAAAGCACCGGGATACGGTGACAGAAGAAAAGCAATGTTAGAAGATATTGCTATCTTGACAGGTGGTCAGGTGATTTCAGAAGAATTAGGTCTGGATTTGAA
The DNA here is from genome assembly GCA_045648725.1 of Faecalimonas sp. GTDB lineage: Bacteria > Bacillota > Clostridia > Lachnospirales > Lachnospiraceae > Faecalimonas. The sequence goes on along the minus strand of JAZRON010000016.1, from coordinate 9,324 downwards.
GGAAGTAACATTAGACCAATTAGGACGTGCAAAATCAATTAAAGTGCAAAAAGAAAATACAGTAATCGTTGACGGTTTGGGTGACAAAGCAAGGATTGCTGCACGAGTTGCACAAATCAAGTCTCAAATTGAAGAAACTACATCTGAATTTGACAGAGAAAAATTACAAGAAAGACTTGCAAAATTGGCAGGTGGTGTTGCAGTAATCCGTGTAGGTGCGGCTACAGAGACAGAGATGAAGGAAGCAAAACTTCGTATGGAGGATGCCCTTTCAGCAGCAAAGGCGGCAGTAGAAGAAGGTATTGTAGCAGGTGGTGGTTCTGCTTACATTCATGCTTCCAAGGAAGTTGCAAAGTTGGCTGACGAATTAGAAGGCGATGAAAAAACAGGTGTAAATGTGGTATTAAAAGCATTAGAAGCACCGTTATTCCACATTGCAGCAAATGCAGGTTTAGAAGGAGCTGTTATTATTAACAAAGTAAGAGAATCAGATCCTGGAATCGGTTTTGATGCTTACAACGAAGAATATGTAGATATGGTGAAAGCAGGTATCCTTGACCCTGCAAAGGTTACAAGAAGTGCACTTCAAAACGCAACCAGTGTAGCATCTACCTTATTGACAACAGAATCAGTTGTTGCTAATATTAAGGAAGATGCACCAGCAATGCCTGCAGGTGGCGGAATGGGCATGATGTAATTTACACCGGAGGATTTGATTATGGGCGATTCTTATACAGAACAATTAGTAAAACAAAAAACAACAACGGCAACCACATTAAAAAAGGCAGCACTGATATTAGTCCTAGTAATTTGTATTTTGGTTGCGATGCTGGTTCCGGTACTGGTGATTTTACCGGCAATCGGAATTATGGTAGTCTATTTCTTCTGGAAGCGCCTTAGTTCATTAGAGTTTGAGTATATTTATTATAATGGAGATTTGGATATTGATCGCATTATGGGGATGGAAGCCAGAAAAAGAGTGTTTTCCACAAATGCAAAAGAGATGGAAGTACTTGCACCGACAGGTTCCATTGAATTGCAACCTTACCAGAATCTGAAAGTACTCGATTATAGTACGAATACCGGTAATCCTACCTATGAACTTGTGGCAAAGGTGAAGGAACAGAATGTAAGGGTAATTTTCGAACCAAATGATACGATTTTACAAGGTATGAGAATGTATGCCCCAAGAAAAGTATTTCTTAGAAAATAAATAAGATGTGATAATACCCCGCAAGGTCTTGTGGGGTATTTTTGCTACACAAAAGAGGGGATTGTATGAAACGGAGAAGAAAAACCAGATTTCGCAGACGTGTAAAACTTTATATGAGAATGGGAAGTACGATTCTAATTTTGATTATGTTAGCGCTGATAGCAATGAAACTATTTCAAATAGGTCCGTTTGAAGAAAAGTATATAGAACGTACCGGAAATGAAATTGATGCATTTAAGCCTGAGATTGACGTGGAATTGCTCACGATAAACGGATATTCTAGACCGGGTACACAAACAGGAAAGATTAAAGGAATTGTCATTCACTATACTGCCAACCCGGGTTCTACGGCAATGCAGAATCGCAACTATTTTGAAGGGTTGAAGGAGAGTAAAAAGACAAAGGCAAGCAGTCATTTTGTAGTGGGATTGGAAGGGGAAATCGTACAGTGTATTCCAACATGGGAAGTGGCATATGCTTCTAATGAAAGAAATGGGGATACCGTTTCCATAGAGACCTGTCATTTGACTGCGGATGGTGCTTACACAGAGGCTACCTATCAGTCTTTGGTAGAACTCACAGCATGGCTTTGTCAGAAATTTGGGTTGACAGAAGAGGATGTTATTCGGCATTATGATATTACAGAGAAAAACTGTCCAAAGTATTTTGTGGAAAATGAAAATGCATGGGATGAATTCAAAGGAGATATCAGAGAGGCTTTGGACAAGATGTAGAGGTGAACTGTAGTGGAGAAGGCTGGCAATATTTTTCTAATTGGTTTTATGGGCTGTGGAAAAAGTACAGTTGCGTTAAAGTTGAATCAAATGTATGGAATGCATGTGGTTGAGCTGGATCAGGAGATTTCTAATCGGCTGAGGATGAGTATTCCGGATATATTTGAACAATATGGAGAAGGGTATTTTCGAGATTTGGAGTCGGAATTACTCAAGGAGATTCAGGCAGACTTGAATCTGGTGGTTTCCTGTGGAGGAGGAGTCGTGCTTCGAGAGCAAAATGTAGCTGAGATGAAGAAAAAGGGACGAATCGTGCTTCTAACGGCAAAGCCGGAGAATGTATTAAAGCGTGTCATAGAAAAGGATGACAGGCCCATTTTGAAGGGCAGAAAAACTGTAGAAGACATCGAAGCATTGATGGAAGCGAGACGTGAAAAATATGAAGGGGCTGCAGATATTGTTGTTGCAACGGATGATAAAAGCATAGCAGAGATATGCGATGAGATTATAGAGAGAATAAAAGAGATAGGAGCTTAGATATGTTTGAGACATTTTTCCCGGATGAATACGTGGCATCTACTTATGTGATTCCATTTGAAAAGTTATATGAAGAAGGATATCGTGGGGTGATTTTTGATATTGATAACACCCTTGTTCCACATGGTGCACCGGCAGATATCCGTGCGAAGAAATTGTTCGCACGTTTGAAGGAAATAGGGTTTGAAAGTTGTCTTCTGTCAAACAATCAGGAGCCACGTGTGAAAATGTTTAATGAAGAAATTCAGACCAACTATATTTACGATGCACATAAGCCATCCATCAAGAATTATCAAAAAGCAATGGAAATCATGGGGACAGATTTAAAATCCACAATTTTTGTGGGAGACCAGCTTTTTACAGACGTATGGGGAGCAAAACGTACCGGTATTCGGAATATTTTGGTAAAACCAATTCATCCGAAGGAAGAGATTCAGATTGTGTTAAAGAGAAGATTGGAATGGATTGTGTTGTGGTTTTACAAAAAACGGAATAAGAAATAAAAGAAAGGAATCTCGCCATGTGTGCGGGATTCCTTTCTCATTTATTCTGAAAAATATTTCTCTTTCACAACCTCAATCGGCATGTTCTGACCGGTCCAAAGTTCAAATGCCTCTGCACCCTGATAGAGGAGCATGGAAAGCCCGTTTTGCGTCTTACAGCCAGCCTCTTTTGCCTGCCTAAGCAGAAGGGTTTCACGAGGATTGTAAATCACATCAGACACTATTAGGTCTTTGCGGAATACGGATGTATCGGTAATCAGAGATTGTGTTATATTCGGTGCCATACCAACAGATGTTCCATTTGTAAGAATGGCACTTTCTAAAATTTCGCGCTTTAATATATTAGGGTCACTGTAGTCATAGAGATTGATTTTGCAGTTGGTACGTTCCGTTAGCGTATTTATGATGCTTTCTGCACGTTCCCAGAAAGGACTGCGTCTGTTAAAGATGGAAATCTCAGAGACTCCGTCTAAAGCTGCCTGCACAAAGATGGAAGTAGCAGCGCCGCCTGCTCCTAAGAGCGTCATTTTCTTTCCTATAATATCATGCCCATCTTCCTTTAAAGCCCTCATATACCCTATGCCATCTGTGGTGTGACCAAAAAGATGTCCATTGTCATTTACGACCGTATTTACCGCGCCGATAATCTCAGCGGCAGGGGAGAGTGTGTCACAGAGAGCACACATTGCATTCTTATGTGGCATGGTCAGATTGTAGCCACGTACATTCATGGCACGAAAACTTTCCACAACGGATGGGAGTTCTTCGACTGCAATATCAAATGCCAGATATACATAATCCAAGTTCAATTGTTTAAATGCCTCGTTGTGCATCATTGGTGAAATACTATGTGAGACCGGGCTTCCTAAAAGGCCGGTTAGTTGTGTGTGTCCTGTGATTTGGGTCATAAGATAGAACTCCTTTTTGCAATCTATTACTTCTCTACTGTAAATCGGAAAAGAGGAAAATGTCAAGTGACTTATTGAAATAACTGACTTTTTGGATTATGATGTGTTTATGAAAATGCAAAGGAGATGTCTTTATGAATCCTGTTATTGTGAGAAATATAAAGATAGGTGAAGGTGTTCCGAAGATTTGTGTTCCGATTGTGGGCACAACAATAGATGAGATTATAAATGAAGCAAAGGAGATTGCAACACTTCCTGCAGATATTGTGGAATGGAGAGCAGATTGGTTTGAAAACGTGTTTGATTTCGAACAGGTAAAAGGTGTATTAAATTCTTTGCAGGAAATATTAGGAGAAAAACCAATTTTATTTACATTTCGAACCGCAAAAGAGGGCGGAGAGAAAAAAATAGATGCTGCTGCATATATTTTGTTAAATAAGGTCGCTATAGAGTGCGGAAAAGTGGATTTATTAGATGTGGAAGCGTTTTCGATGGATAAGGTTGTTGCAGAAGAAATTATAAGTTGCGCACACCAAAATCACGTGAAAGTAATTGCATCAAACCACGATTTTGAAAAGACACCAAGTAAAGAAGAGATGATTTTAAGGCTTCAAAAGATGCAGGAAATAGGCGCAGATATTTTGAAACTTGCAGTGATGCCCAAGTCTCCAAAAGACGTGCTTACACTACTTTCTGCTACAGAAGAGGTGGGTGACTATACGAAAAAACCGATTGTCACCATGTCCATGTCTGATATGGGTCTCGTCAGCCGGATAGCAGGAGAAACTTTTGGATCAGCCATTACATTTGGCGCGGCAGAGAAGGCATCTGCACCGGGACAAATTCCTGCACAGGAACTCAGAAAAGTTTTGGAAATATTACATTATTGTTAAAGAAAAAGGGCAAGGTAAAAAAAGGTTGAAAAATCATATGAGATATTATAAAATATATAGAGTGTAAAAAATCTATGCTTACGAAAGCATGCTCGTAGAATATCAAAATATTTTGTGAGAGTAACATTAAGGAGGAGAAACATGATTTCAGCAGGCGATTTTAAAAATGGCGTAACATTGGAATACAACGGAAATATTTTCCAAATTATTGATTTCCAACACGTAAAACCAGGTAAAGGTGCGGCATTTGTAAGAACAAAATTAAAAAATATCATCAGTGGGGGTGTAATCGAGACAAGTTTCAGACCTACAGAAAAGTTCCCAAAAGCTCACATTGAAAGAAAAGATATGCAATACTTATATTCAGACGGAGAATTATTCCACTTCATGGATGTAGAAACATATGACCAGATTGCATTAAATGAAGATGCAATTGGCGATTCTCTTAAGTTTGTAAAGGAAAACGAAATGGTTAAGATTTGTTCACATAAAGGCAATGTATTTGCAGTAGAACCACCATTATTCGTTGAACTTGCAATCATCGAAACAGAACCTGGCTTCAAAGGTGATACAGCACAAGGTGCTACAAAACCTGCTACAGTAGAAACAGGTGCAGTTGTTTACGTGCCATTATTTGTAGAAATGGGTGACGTACTTAAGATTGATACACGTACAGGTGAATATTTATCAAGAGTATAATACGATTGAGAGAATTAGAGAGCTGTTGTAAATAATGTAACAGCTCTCTTTTTTTAGGCTCTCGGACAAATGTTGGGGTGCCTTTTTTATGGGAAAAAGAGAAAAATTATGATTTCGTAATTAGTAGTTTTTTCTCTTTGCGACTATAGTAATAGGCATGCTCGGAAAGAACATCTTCTTCCGAAATCTGTGTTTCGTTGATTTCGATAATCATGTCATCCAATTCTTCGTGGGTTAAATAGCAACTGGATGGGAGAATAATAAGTTCATGGATACTGCTAGGCAAGATATAATAATCCTCATCCAACTGATTTCCTATATCTTCTAAAACCTGCGTATATAACATGCAGGCAGCACCAAAGTGACGATATTGATTTGACAAAACAAACATACAACTTTCTTCAATATCTTCTTTTAGAGGTTCGCGTAAAAGTTCCTGAATGACAACGTGCATAGGTTTGCACTCAGGATATAGAATGCGTGGAGTGTTTTCAAGTGCAATGGAATAGAGATGTTCTAAAGAGATTTTCCAATAGTTTAGCATTTCATTGGTAATCAGAATGGTTGCGGCTCCTTTTTCTGTAGTCTCCAACAACAGATAGAAGACAATGGCTAAATCTAGATATGGTACATGTGGTATATCTTTTAATAGGGTTTCATTCTTTCGACAATGGATAACTCGATATGCAACCTGTGGTTTCGCAAACTCAAAGTTTTGTATTTGGCTCACTTCCCAAGAGTGTTCAAATTTTACTTCATGATAAAGATTTACAATACCGTGTGCAATATCATTTAGGTCACGGCCTGTTTGGTATTGTTTATAGTACTCCTCTAAATAAATGGTGGGAGAAATGTTGGTATGCTTCTGCGAAATGGTCAGACCGATACGATTTGCACCATTGTTTTTTAGTGCATGGTGTATTTGGACTTTGGTTTGAGTGTCCAAAAGGTGATCTGTTTTTTCACGCAACAGGTCGACAAATTGTTGATAATTCATATAAACTCCTTTCATTTGGAGTGCATTGTGAAGTTAAAAAATATGGATGTTAGACAGAAAACTGTCAAGAAAAAAGATTTGAAATATTATGGTGAAATTGATTATAACCGACCAATAGAAAAAAAGCAACAACGAAAATGCAATATCTTTACTTTTCAAAATAAATATGTTACGATGTTAAAGCGTTTTATAAAATGAACACCTATAGCTCAGTGGATAGAGCACTGCCCTCCGGAGGCAGGTGCGGCGGTTCGAGTCCGCCTAGGTGTGTTTGAGGGAGAGTTCATAGGCTTATGAATTCTTTATTTTTTGAGATTGAGGCGAAGGATATGAAAGGTTACAGGCAAGCGTTTAAAAGAGCATTTCCTTACACAATTCCGGTTCTTACAGGATACCTCTTTATCGGGATTGCATTTGGGGTAATGTATGCAGAAAAAGGATATTCATTCTTGTGGGCAATGCTCATGAGTCTTCTGGTATATGCGGGTTCAGGACAATACCTGGCAGTCAATTTTTTTGTTCCGGGAGTGTCTTTTTTACAAGTTATTTTCTTGACCTTTATGGTAAATGTTAGACACGTATTCTACGGGATTTCTTTGGTAGAGCGTTTTAATCGGTTTGGGAAATCCAGATGGTATATGATATTCGGACTAACGGATGAGACTTACTCGTTACTTTGCACCACAAAGGTTCCGGATGACGTAGAAGAAGAAAAATTTCTGCTGGCCATATCTCTTATGAATCAGTCTTATTGGATACTTGGTTCTGTAATCGGAGCCATTGCAGGAAGTGTTCTTCCAATTAATTCAGAGGGGATTGATTTTGCCATGACTGCTCTGTTTGTGGTGATTTTTATAGAGCAGTGGATGGAAAAGAGAAATCGCATGCCAGAGATGATAGGAGTGGCTTTGGCATTCATCAGTTTGCAGATATTTGGTGAAAGTAATTTTGTGTTGCCGGCCATGCTTTCCATTATTTTTGTGTTATTGATAGCGAGAAAGAAATTGGATGATAAGGAGGATGAGGTATGCCGTTAAGTGCGGGAATGTCATTTTTGATTATTTTAGCGGTGGCGATTACCACCTTTGCAACCCGTGTCACACCGTTTCTTGTCTTTCCGAAAGGAAAGGAAGTGCCGTTCATTATTCATTATCTTGGAAAGGTACTGACACCGGCAGTGATTGGAATGCTGGTTGTTTATTGTCTAAAAAGTACAAAAGTTTTCACTGCACCTCATGGGATTCCAGAGTTGATTGCGGTGGTGACGGTGGCAGTGTTGCACATTTGGAAGCGGAACAATCTTCTTAGCATTGGAGTTGGAACAGTCCTTTATATGGTGCTGATACAAGTTGTTTTTTAAATGTGTATGTGCTAGAATATGAAAAAAAGTTACTATGGAGGGCTGTGAATAGTAACTATAAAATAGGAGGAACTATGAAAAAAATTGCTGAATTATTGACATATGAATTGGAAGCGGCTTTTGAAAAAGCCGGTTATGATAAACAATACGCAAGGGTAACACTTTCCAACAGACCTGATTTGTGCGAGTATCAATGTAATGGTGCCATGGCAGCAGCGAAGGCATATAGAAAAGCACCGATTATGATTGCAAATGAAGTTGTGTCTGCTTTGGAAGGAAGTGGTTGTATTGAAAAAGTAGAGGCAGTAGCACCTGGCTTCATCAATATTATTTTAGATGGAGATTTTGTTGTCTCCTTCTTAAAATCGATGTCAGAAGAAGAAAAATTGGGTGTTAGTACACCGGAATATGTAAAAACAATTGTTGTGGATTACGGCGGAGCCAATGTGGCAAAGGCGTTACATGTTGGACATTTGAGACCTGCCATTATCGGAGAAAGTGTAAAACGTATTGGAAGATATGTGGGACACAAAGTGATTGGTGATGTGCATCTTGGGGACTGGGGTTCTCAGATGGGACTTGTGATGATGGAGTTAAAGAAAAGACAACCGGAGTTACCATACTTCGATGATAGTTTTGAAGGAGAATATCCTGAAGAGTCACCATTTACCATTGAAGAATTGGGAGAGATTTATCCAACTGCAAGTGCATATGCAAAAGAGCATGAGGACTTTAAAGAAGCAGCACTCCAGGCAACTTATTTATTGCAGAATGGACATAGAGGATATACGGCACTTTGGAGACATATTATGAATGTTTCTCTGCCGGATTTGAAGAAGAATTATAGTGCTTTGAACGTGGAGTTTGACCTTTGGAAAGGGGAAGCAGATGCCAAACCTTATATTGCAGATATGGTAGAATATCTGAAGAAAGAGGGATATGCCCATGAAGATCAGGGTGCCCTTGTTGTAGATGTAAAAGAAGAGACGGATACAAAAGAGATTCCACCATGCATGATTTTGAAATCAGACGGGGCTGCGCTTTATGCAACAACAGACCTTGCAACATTAGTGGAACGTGAGAAATTGTATCAACCGGACGAGGTGGTGTATATCACAGACAAACGTCAGGAATTACATTTTGTACAAGTGTTCCGTTGCGCAAAGAAGGCGAAGATTGTGCGTGAAGAAACTGCACTGAAGCACATCGGTTTTGGAACCATGAACGGGAAAGACGGAAAGCCATTTAAAACAAGAGATGGTGGCGTGATGCGTTTGGAATATTTAATTGCCGATATCAATGACAAGATGTATGAGAAAATCATTGAAAATCGTTCTATTGACGAGGCAGAGGCAAGAGAAACTGCGAAAAAGGTTGGTTTGGCAGCACTGAAATACGGCGATTTGTCAAATCAGGCGGTTAAAGATTACGTGTTTGATATTGACCGTTTCATTTCCTTTGAAGGAAATACAGGTCCGTA
>JAZRON010000015.1:0-2007 GCA_045648725.1 Faecalimonas sp. | reverse complement strand
CCCAACTCGCGGACAACATTTGGCGAATCCTGCCACGTAACAATATAAATCTCATTGCCACTCTTATTTGTTGTCCTGAGTTTCTTCTCGGGAGTCAACTCTGACAATAACAATTCACGCGGAATCCTTGGTATGATTTCTTCCATAAAATTCGTTATAGTTTATATACAGTATCCTGGACCCAACGTGCCCATTCCACCATGGTTTTTGACTTATCAAATGTCTGCCAAGAAATAGGCTTGCCAAAACGAACGGTGTAATGACCGCCTTGGCTGCGGTACATTTCATCCGGAAGCAGCGCCATGGCAAAGTTGGGCAAGTGCAAGCGTTTGCACCATTGTGCCACATTGTAAAAACGGTTGCTGTTATAACCGATAAAATGAACGGGGACTATATCCCGCTTAGTCTGTATGCTCTTTTTCAAGAATGCCTTGTTCCAGGGAATGTCCCGTATTGTACCATCCTTTTGCCTGCGACTGCACAGACCAGCCGGGAACATTATCACATGATTGTCTCCACCGAAAGCCTCATCAACCATTGCCGGGAAATTCCGGGCCTGCTTGCCCAGCTTGTTAATGGGCAAGCACAAGGGAGCCAAGCCTTTCAGGTTCATCAGCAAATCATTTACCAGATATTTTATCTTGCCGTCATAATGTTCGCCAATCACCCAACCTAAGGTTACGCCATCTATCGCTCCCAAAGGATGATTGCTGACAAAAGTACATTTACAATCCCCCACAGGCAAATTCTCCAGTCCCTCCACATCCACCGTTACATTGAGGTACTCCAAAACACCCTTACAGAAAGGCACACCCACAAGCCCCCGCTCCAAATAAGCGTTAATAAAATCCTGATGAATGAACTTTTCTAAAAACTTTATCAATAAAGAAGGGATATAACGCGCTTTCCCTTTGGCACGGGCACGTATGATTGAACCGATATCAATAGAAGTTACAGACTGTTCGCTTACTTGCATAATTTATACACTCTTATGTAATGCAAAAATACGACAAGTTTTTCAATTTTTCAACTTTTTTAGGATAAAAAGCACTATTTGATAACTATCGGTTTATTATTGATGAAATATTGCCCGCTGGGGAGGCCATTTATCCAATTCACTCCTTTATTAAGGCGCATGACCATATAGAACGTTCCATTTTGGCGATATATGGGCAATATCTGATTATGGTCGCTGTATACACGAAGAGAACGACGGGTTACGGTCATCTGTACCGGATAGACCGATATGTTCATCTTGTGATGATGACCGAACTCTGAATTCCTATCACGCAAAGCGAGCGTATCCGAAACCACACTGCCACGCAAACGCTTCTGCGGACCATCCGCACTATGTATGCCTGCGCTGGCGGAAACTGCCAGTACAAAGCACACGACACTTAGTGTTTTTTTGCGTTCAAACAACATTAGTCTTCAGATTTAGATGTATTTTCTGCAAAATTAGAAAATAGTTACAACTGCACAAAGAAAAAAATCATTTTTTTACTTTTTTAACACCATTTGCAAGCGTTTCCACCACTCCTTTACTGCCGCTGCGTTTTCTGATTATCCAAAAATTCGTCTAAAGACATGTCCTCTATCTTCTGGAAACAAGAGCGGACAGTCTTTGACGTTCCAAAACCGGCAGCAAGACATTCATTCACCGTGGTTGCCTTTCCCGTTTGCACAAGATGCTTCAGCTCTGCAATCCTATAGCTGTTGATATAATCATGGACATTGTTAAACCCCTGACTGCGCACACTTTGCAGCACCAGATGACGGTTAAAGCCAACCGCCTCGCACAAGCGGTCACGTCCAAAAGTATTGTCGGTCCACTCCTCTTTATGTGTCTGCATCCAATATTGGATACGATGGAAACGCTGTATGTTCGCCTCGTTGAAATCCTCTCGTTCCGCCTTCTTTATTTCCTCCTCCGATGGTTCCGACTCAACAGCTTCAATTACCGGCTTTGGCAGATTGACAGCCATTGTCTCCAACACACGGAATGTC
>JAZRON010000014.1:0-7462 GCA_045648725.1 Faecalimonas sp. | reverse complement strand
TTTGAATATAGCTTGGTGCACGGGGTGAATGATACTGGGGAAGATGCAAATGAACTAATAGGGATTTTGAAACATAGGAACTGTCATTTGAACCTAATCCCGGTGAATCCCATTAAAGAGAGAAATTTTGAGAAACCAAGCAAAAAAAGTGCTGAGAATTTCAAAAATAAACTTGAAAAAAGCGGAATAAATGTTACTATAAGAAGAGAAATGGGCTCTGACATTGACGGGGCCTGTGGACAGTTAAGACGGCGTTATGTCGAGACAAACTAAAAGGAGAACTATATGAAGACGTTTTCAATGATAGATATCGGAAGGAAACGGGAAGTGAATCAGGATTACATATTTGTATCCAATGAACCACTTGGCAATCTTCCGAATCTTATGATTGTCGCGGATGGTATGGGCGGACACCGAGCGGGGGATTTTGCATCTCGTTATGCGGTGGAGAGCCTAAAAGAAGACTTGGCAAACAGTACCGAGGATGGACCGGAAGCGATGATTCGAAAAGCGATCCAATCTGCAAATCAAAAACTGATAGAAGCAGCCAGGCAGGATGCCAGACTGGAAGGGATGGGCACCACACTTGTAGTGGCAACGGTGATAGAGCATACGTTGTATTTTGCAAATGTTGGCGACAGTCGGCTTTATTTGTTGCATGATACGATTAAGCAGTTGTCAAAAGATCACTCATTTGTGCAAGAGATGGTTCGCCTGGGCGGCATTGATGCAGAAGAAGCGAAGCATCATCCAGACAAGAATATTATCACAAGGGCAGTTGGTGCACGGGAAAAAGTAGAAGTTGACTTTTTTGAATATCGCCTGAAAAAAGGGGACATCATTTTAATGTGTACAGATGGTCTGAGTAATATGATAGAAGACGAAGAAATGCTCGTGATTGTGAAAAGTTCACGGGATATGGTGGAAGCAGTAGAAAGATTAGTAGAGAAAGCAAATGACAATGGAGGGAACGACAATATTGGAGTCATTCTTGCAGAACCATTTGCGGGAGAGGTGAATGTATGATAAAAGAAGGAGTTATGATTAGCGGCAGATATCAAATTATGGGAAGAATCGGTACCGGCGGTATGGCTGACGTGTACAAAGCATTTGACCGTAAGTTGAATCGATATGTTGCAATCAAAGTATTAAAACGTGAATTTAGAGAAGACGAGACCTTCGTGAAGAAGTTCCGTACAGAAGCTCAGTCGGCAGCAGGACTTTCTCATCCAAATATTGTAAATGTGTATGATGTTGGAGAAGATCGTGGATTGTATTACATAGTGATGGAATTGGTAGAAGGAATCACTTTGAAAGATTACATCCAGAAAAAGGGACGCCTTACAGCAAAAGAAGTTACCAGCATTGCTGTTCAAGTATGTTCTGCCATTGAGATGGCTCATAGCCATAACATCATCCATCGCGACATTAAACCGCAGAACATTATTATCTCCAAAGATGGAAAAGTAAAGGTGACAGATTTTGGTATTGCCAAAGCGACTTCATCAAATACCATCAGTACCAATGTAATGGGTTCTGTACACTACACTTCACCGGAACAGGCAAGAGGTGGGTTCAGTGATGCCAAAAGTGATATTTATTCACTTGGTATTACCATGTATGAGATGATTACCGGAGAACTTCCATTTGATGGAGATTCGACTGTTTCTATTGCATTAAAACATTTACAAGAAGACATTATGGAGCCATCAGAGATTGTTCCGGAGATGCCATACAGTTTAGAACAGATTATTCTGAAATGTACACAAAAGAGTCCGGATAGAAGATATGCGAACGTTACATTATTAGCAAAAGACTTAAGACGTTCCTTAGCGGAACCGGATGGAGATTTCGTTGTGATTGCACCGCTTACAAGTGCGGCAGACACAAGGATGATTACACCGGAGGAATTGAGTCGTATTCAAAAAGCGGCAGCATATGAAGACGAAGAAGAATACGATGATGAATATTCTTACGATGATGATGACGATTATGAGGAAAGACGTCGCAGACGTAAAGAGGCCACAGGTAAAAAGGAAATCGATCCAAAGATGGCTAAGATTATGAAAATCCTTACGATTGTTGTGACGGTTATTTTTATCTTTATCCTCATATTTGTAATTGGAAAAGCAGCAGGTATTTTCTCTGTTGGACCAAATGATAGCCAGACAGAGACGGAAAATGAAAGAATTGAAGCTCCGGATTTGGTTGGAATGACAGAAGAAGAGGCAGAAGAAGCCTGCGAAAAAGTAGGTTTGCGTCTGAAGGTGGCAGCACGTGAAGAGTCCAAGACTCAAGAAAAAGGACATGTTGACAGCCAAAGAACACAAGCAGGTGCAAAGATGCCGGAGGGTGCTTTTGTACAGGTTGTAGTCAGCACCGGTAAATTGGTTGAAGTTCCAAAATTAGAAGGCAAGAATTATGTGGATGCTAGAGATGCGCTAATTGACCTTGGATTTAACAAGAAAAATATCAAGATAGAAAAAGAACCACATGATGAAATTGAGGAAGACGAAGTAACCAGAACAGATCCAGAAGTGGGAAAATGGATTACAAAAGAAAGCGAGATTACCATCTATGTGAGCTCCGGTATCGAGATGATTAAAGTGCCGGACCTTCTGAACAAGACAAAAGAAGATGCAGAAAAAGTATTGACGGAACTTGGTCTTGTAGGAAGTGTGAAAGAAGAATATAGCAGCAAGCAGGCAGGTACCGTTCTAAGTCAAGGTACAGAAGCGGGCGATGAAGTGGCGAAAGGTTCTACTGTGGAGTACGTGGTAAGTAAAGGAGAAGAACCAAAAGAAATGGTGAAGATTCCTTCAGGATTGAAAGGAAAATCCTTTAACAGTGTAAAAGCGACTCTGCAAAATAAAGGTTTTGTAGTTCAACCTACTTATGAAACAAATAACAATTATGCAGATGGATATGTTATCCATGTGGAAGGTGAAGGGCTTGAAGTGGAAAAAGGCAGTACTATAGTAGTGGCTGTCAGCACAGGTCCGGATCCAAGTACCAGCCCAGAGCAAAATCAGAATCAAGGAGCAGGTACGGGAGAACAGACGGGACAATAAAGGACTAATCTATGCAAGGAAAGATTGTAAAAGGAATTGCCGGATTCTACTACGTTCACGTAGTAGAATCCGGTCTTTATGAATGTAAGGCGAAGGGAATTTTTCGAAAAGAAAAATTAAAACCTCTCGTCGGAGACATGGTAGAGATTGATATTTTAGATGAAACAGAAAAAAAAGGCAACATTGTGAAAATACTGGAACGAAAGAATGAGTTGATTCGTCCGGCAGTGGCCAATATTGACCAGGCACTTGTAGTATTTGCAGTCACTAAGCCGAAACCACATTTCAATTTGTTAGACCGTTTTCTGATTATGATGGAGAGCAAAGACATTCCCGTAATTCTCTGTTTCAATAAAAAAGATATTGCTACCGAACCGGAGATACAGGAATTAAAAGAGATATATGAAACATGTGGGTATCAGATGGTATTTACCAGTGCCATGAAAGAGGAGAATGTTGGCGAGTTGAAAGAACTGCTACATGGAAAGACGACAGCAATTGCAGGTCCATCCGGTGTGGGAAAATCATCTCTCATTAATATTTTTCAACCGGATGCCAATATGGAGACGGGAAGTATCAGTGAAAAGATTGAGCGTGGTAAACATACTACAAGGCATTCTGAGTTAATCTGGGTGGAAGAGAGCACTTATATTATGGATACGCCGGGATTCAGTTCTCTGTATGCCAATGAGTTTGAAAAAGAAGAGTTGAAATACTATTTTAGAGAATTTGATCCATATGAAGGTCAATGTAAATTTTTGGGATGTGACCATATTCATGAGCCGGGCTGCAGGGTAAAGCAGGCTTTGGAGGAAGGAAGGGTTCATCCCATTCGTTATCAAAACTATTTAGAAATGTACCAAGAGTTAAAAGATAAAAGGAGATATTAACGATGATGATTTTAGCACCATCTATATTATCAGCTGATTTTAAAAAACTGGGGGAAGAGATTCGTACCATTGAAGAAAATGGAGCTGAGTATCTGCATTTTGACGTAATGGACGGCGTTTTTGTACCAAACATTTCATTTGGGATTCCGGTTTTGGCATCCATAAGACCGGCAACCAATATGGTATGCGACGCCCATTTGATGATTACGGAACCAATTCGCTATGTGGAGGCGTTTAAAAAGGCAGGCGCCGATTTGATTACGATTCATTTAGAAGCGTGTGAAGATGTGAGTGCAACCATTGCAAAAATCAGAGAACACGACATGAAGGTAGGTATTTCTATTTGCCCGGATACTCCGGTGTCATCTCTGGAAGAATATCTTGACAAGGTGGATATGGTACTGATTATGTCTGTGCATCCGGGATTTGGTGGACAATCCTTTATTCCTGGTAGCTTGGATAAGATTCGAGAGTTGAAATCTATGATTGAGGAGAGGGAACTTTCTGTAGATATTCAAGTGGATGGTGGCATTGGAATGAATAATGTGGAAGAGGTGGTAAAGGCCGGCGCCAATATCATCGTTGCAGGTTCCGCGGTGTTCAAGGATGATGTGGCAAGAAATACGAGAGAGATGTTGGAGATCTTAAAAAAATATGAATAGGACAGCAATCATTGTCAGTGGTGGAACAATTGATCGAGATTTTGCGTTGGAGCAGATGCGACAATTGCGTGCGAAGATTATCATTGGTGTGGACAGAGGATTAGAATTTCTGTATCGTAATCAGATTCTCCCAACACATATCGTGGGAGACTTTGACAGTGTAGATGCGGAAGTTGTAGAATATTATAGAGTGAATGGTCAGATTCCTATCAGACAGTTTAATCCGGTGAAGGATGCAACGGATACTGAGATTGCCGTAAGATTAGCAATCGAATTGGGCGCAGAGGAATTATGGATTTTGGGTGGAACGGGCACAAGAATGGACCATGTATGGGCCAACGTGCAGACACTTAAAATAGCCCATGATGCAGGGGTGAAAGCTTATATTTTGGATAAATGCAATCGTATTTCCCTGGTGGAGCAGAAGGTTACTCTTACCAAAGAGAAAGCATTTGGACCATTTTTTTCCCTGTTTTCCCTTGGGGGAGTTGTACAGGGATTGACTATCATCGGTGCAAAATATCTTTTGGAAAATCATGTTTTGCGTCCCTATGACAGTTTGACAGTGAGCAATCAGTTTTTTGAAGAAGAAGTGCATATTACGTTTTCCGAAGGAATTATGATCCTGATGGAGACGAGAGATAACATACAAAATAGAGAATAAAGAGAAGTGAGGAGTAACAGATGAAATTAGGAGTTGTAATTGAACCTAGTTTTATGATACTTCATATTTCCGCACATAAATCTATAAAGCTTGATTATATGGGATTTTCAGCAAAATTATATGTTATATAAATGAATGTATTTATATGTTATTCCATACGAAAATGGAGTAAAAATGGAGTAAAAATATTATTAATGAAATAAGAAAAAGACGATGCTACAAGAATTTGAGGGTGCCAGTGATGGCATCCTTATTTTTTTCTATAAATATGTGGTTGTTGGATATACTTTGTGGCAAGAAATCTAGCCAATCTTTTTGAAAATTTACTTGGAAGTATCCAATCGCCAATTGCAAACTTTGCTCGTGTTATTAAGCAAACCGCTGAAAACGGCGGCGCAGTAAAAGCAAGCTTGATTTACAACTTTGACCCAACTCACACATCCATATAAAACATATCCACATCTTCCTTTGGGGAACATCCCATCATTTTCTTATAAGTACGATAAAAAGAAGAGTAAGCTATGAAGGAGGAAACGCTTTAAGCATCGCGAGTTTGCGATGCTTTTTCTATTTGTATTAAGAACGAAAATTTTGTTTAAATGTTAAGTCCTAGCTGGTAAGTCAATAGAAGTTTCTTGCTTTGAGGGAAGATTTTACTATTTTCGAGGATTTCAATTACTATAATGAAAATGAAAATAAGAGTAAAATATAAACAAAATGGGTTTTCATACTTAATGAAGGAGGAAAAGAATGAAAGAGAAGAAATGTATAAAACGATGTTTAGCATTGCTTCTGGCTCTGACAATGGTCATTTCGGGAATGACAATTCCGGAGAAAAAAGCAACGGCAGCTGAGGATACCACGGTAGCCAGCGAGGCAACAGAAGCAAATGATGCTTCTGTAGAATACGTAGCTCAGATCGGAGAACAGGGTTATGAAACGTTTGCAGAGGCACTGGATGTGGCAAATGCTTCATCGGAAGCTGTAACAATTAAGCTTTTGGCAGATGTTGAGTTAACCAGTTCCATAACAATCAATAATACAAATAATGTGGATATTACTATTGACGGAACAAATGGTGACGCGAGATATAAGTTGGCAATAACAAGCAACGAAGCCTCGAATCCTAGTATCAAGATTCATCAGACAAGCGGAAATATTACTTTTCAAAACATGGATATTGAGCATGGCGGAAATCAGATGTTATTACGTTTGGGCGAAAATACGTATGCTGAAGGATCAGATAGAGCCCTAACAGTCAACATGACAAATATGGATATCACATCAACCAGTACATATGCTTTTTGTCTTATGGCAACACAGGCTTTAGGTCAGTTTAATATCAATATGACGGATGTGAATGTAGACTGGAATAAAGATAATGCACATACTTCAGACAGAGCATTTCTAAGATGTGGGGATAAAGATCACGATCAAACTGTGAATCTTACAACCACCAGATGTACGATTGATGTTTCGGATACTACAAAGACAAAAGGTATGCATATTATGCCAAAAGTATCTGGAGAATTCAACTTGAATGACACTGATATCCTTGTACCTGTTGCAGCAACAGAAATGTATACAAATGGTGGAACAGCAACAATTACTCCAGATGCTGACAGTAGATTTGTTCGTGTTTATAAAGTAGCTACTGCTGGTGAATTCACAACTGTATTGAAAGAAAATGAAAATGCAAATGCGTCCACAGAAGATGTGACAATTAAGCTTTTAGCGGATATCGAAATAACCGATGTCATAACAATCAACAATACAAACGGAAAGAATATTACGATTGATGGAACAAAAGATGATGCAAGACATACGTTAACAATAACAAGCACCGGAGCTGGAAATCATAGTATCAAGATTCATCAGACAAGCGGAAATATTACTTTCCAAAACATGAATATTGTTCATGGCGGAGATCAGATGTTGCTGCGTTTGGGTGAGGGAAAGTATAGCCAAGCACCGGAGAAAGCACTCAAAGTTAACATGGAAAATATGGATATTACATCAACTAGTTCCTACACTTATTGCCTCATGGCAACACAGGATTTAGGTCAGTTTGATATCAAGATGACGAATGTGGGTGTGGATTGGAATGGAGCTTATGGACATGATCAAAGAGCATTCCTAAGATGTGGGCAGGATGCTAATAACGCACAAACTGTG
>JAZRON010000013.1:0-3465 GCA_045648725.1 Faecalimonas sp. | reverse complement strand
AATAAAGCCTGTGCAAGAAGCACCTTCACCTTCTCCGGACCTGTCAAATCTTTTACCAATTTATAATGTAAGTCTGTGTCAATACCAAGACCGTTAAGGAGTGTGGCTGCATCTGATTCTGCATTCCAGCCATCCATCATTGCAAATTCCCCTTCCAGTTCACTTGCTTTGATTCCGTCTTCCTCTGTAAAATCCTCTTTTGCATATAGGGCATCTTTTTCCTTCATGATGTCATAAAGTCTTTGATTTCCCATGATAACGGTATCAAGAACCATAAACTCATCGTATTTGAAGTGGTCCTGTTGCAAGAATGAAAGTCTTTCACCCGGAGTGATAATTACTTCTCCTTTTGTAGGTTCTAACTTTCCTGATAAAATCTTTAAAAATGTAGATTTACCGGCACCGTTTGCCCCGATAAGACCATAACAGTTGCCTTCTGTAAATTTTACATTTACATCTTCGAATAATGCTTTTTTCCCAACGCGCAATGTAACATTACTTGTGCTAATCATCTAATCTTTCCTCCATAAATATATCTCAACTCAATATTTACCAACGCTTATCTTAACATGAGAGACCTAAAATAGCAACTTTTTTATTGTATAGTTTCCACATTCAGTGTAGAATAATAGAAAATGTATTGAAGAATGAAAGAGGTCTATATGAATCAACATGAAAATTGTAAAAAAGTCTCCGACTCCATAGTAGAAACCGTACGCATCGTTCGTCCAAATCACCTAAACGGTGCCAACCGTCTTTTTGGTGGTATTCTCATGCAATGGATTGATGAAGTTGCAGGAATCGTAGCCAAACGTCATGCAATGACAAATGTTATCACTGCTTCCGTGGACAACCTTACCTTTGTAAGAGGTGCGTTTCAAAATGAAATGGTGGTAATCATCGGAAAACTCACATGGGTTGGAACATCTTCTATGGAAGTTTTGGTAGAAACATATGTGGAAAATATAAAAAGAGAACGTAGCCTGATTAATAAAGCTTACTTGGTTATGGTTTCCATAGATGAAAACGACAAACCGGTCAAGGTTCCTCGCCTCACATTGGAAACTGAAGAACAAAAAACCGAATGGGAAAATGCAGAAATCAGACACATGATTCGAAAAGAAAGAAAAACGGATGGAATCTAAACTCCATCCGTTTTATTTTTATTATCGAATTCTCTCTGGGAATCCAACCTTCTTCTGAACCTTTCTCAAGGTCTTCGTAGCATAGTAATTTGCCTTTTCTGCGTTATTTTTAATAATACTGTCAATATATGCTTTATCTTTTTCCAATCTTGCAACTTCATCCTGAAGTGGTTTTAACACAGAAACAACTGCCTCTCCCACAGCCATTTTGAAATCGCCGTAGCCTTTTCCTTCAAACTCTTTCACTACATCTTGCTGTGTTTTATTTGTACATGCACTGTAGATATCGATTAAGTTTTTCACACCAGGCTGCTCATCTCGATATAAAATCTGAGCTTCTGAATCTGTCACTGCACGTTTACACTTGCGGATAATAGTATCCGGATCATCCATCAGATAAATACTTGCATTTGGATTTTCATCGGATTTTGACATTTTCTTTGTAGGGTCTTGAAGTGACATAATCTTCGCTCCAACTTTTCCAATATATGCCTCTGGCACAGTAAACACATCGCCGTAAATTCCATTGAATCTCTGTGCAATATCACGTGTCAATTCCAAGTGTTGCATCTGGTCAATTCCAACCGGAACCACATCTGCCTGGAATAATAGGATATCCGCCGCCATAAGTACCGGATATGTAAACAAACCAGCATTAATATTGTCTGCATGTTTTGCAGGTTTATCCTTGAACTGGGTCATACGATTGAGTTCACCCATATAAGTATAACAATTTAAAATCCATGCAAGTTCTGCATGCCCTGATACATGTGATTGATAATAAATGCAGTTCTTTTCCGGGTCAAGTCCCGCTGCAATATAAAGTGTCAAGAGGGCTCTTGCTCTCTTACGAAGTGTAGCCGGGTCCTGTCTTACGGTAATCGAGTGCATATCTACCACACTATAAAAACACTCATACTCATCACTCAATGTAATCCAGTTTTTAAGTGCTCCAAGATAATTCCCCAATGTGAGATTCCCTGTTGCCTGCATTCCACTGAATAATACTTTTTTATCGTTAATCATGTTTCATTCCTCCAAATTTCATCTTTCCTAAGTTTACCACTTACCTCCAAGTCCCGTCAAGCCAGTGATACCATTGAATTATTCATAAAACCAATATACCGTGAATTTGTGAAGTACCGGATGTTCTACATAGTAATATTCCACTTGCGCCAGCCAGTATTTCCCACACAAATATTCTGCCGCTGAATTCATCAGTTCATCCAACATCCGTTGCCTTCCCTGTTCATACAATGTTGTATCTGCAAACTTGAATGTAACTTTTTCCGTTTTTGCATCAATGCTCTCACGTAATTTCCTTAACAACTGGCCATCATCTACCGTTTCATAAAACATATCATTCATTCGATAGTAATTCAAATCATCTAAATGGCACTGCGGATAATTGTATTTTTCTTCCGTTATGTGTGTTTCTTTCAATACAGCCTCACTACAGCAAAGGTAATCATAGACCATTTCATCTACCGCCATCGGATTCGTCTCCTCTATAACAGGATCCGCCCAAGTTACATCTACATAATAATAATTCTCATCGCACCTTACAATATTCCATGCATGTGCCTGTGTTTCTCCATCTCTTGTAGCCGTTCCAATTACGTAAGTACAATAAACTCCCATTCGATTTAATAAATATTGGGCAGCTTTTGCATAACCTGCACACACAGTTTCCTTCCGAACCAATGAACTATATAGATTTTGATTGTCCGGAGCCTCCTCCACATAGGAAACGTTGCTGACCAGATATTCGTATACATATTTAATTTTCTCATATTCGCTAGCATCTGCAGAAATTCCATTCATAATCTCTGTAACTACAGCCTCTATTTCATCCGCCTTCTGTATCCTCTCCTGTCCGGAATAAGTATAATTCAGTTCTACTACCGTGTAATTTTCTGAATAAAATGCATCTTGATAAGTTTTGGCTGAAACAGTTCCATCTGACCAAAAAATCTCAGCAAAATCATAGATTACACACTCAAAAATCTCATTGACCCGTTCAGCGTCTTCGCTATGCACATATACTTCCTTCTGTTCATCTATAATTCCCTGATAGATTTCCTGATAAACTTTCTGTTCCTCTTCTGAAAGCTGCTCATAGTAAAATTTCTCATCAACGGTAGTGTCCTCCACTGTAACTTCAATGTATGGAACCTCTTCCTTTGGCAAAAGAACTGTGCACCCCTCACATAACACGGTTATCACGATAAACAGAATCACTACGCCAAATCTGCAACGACCTCTTTTTATTGCACTTTTCATTATCTTATTTCCCCCATTATTTAGCGGTAAGTTCTGC
>JAZRON010000012.1:0-9818 GCA_045648725.1 Faecalimonas sp. | reverse complement strand
TAGTTGGCCTTTCCTTCGCCATTGTAGTTGTCATGGTTACCCATCATAAAGATGAATTCGCCCACGGGATTCTGGAAGGTTTCCGCACTGCCAAGCACAGATACCAACTGTTCATACTGGTCGGGGTTTCCGTTCTCAGTAAGGTCACCCACTACAGCCAACGCATCAAGGCTGCCATACGAACTGATGTTCTTCAGTGCCTGGGGCACTTTCACCATAGGACCTTCTGCCACTGTGTTGCCGAAGTGGATGTCAGAGATGACGCCAAAGGTAAGTTTACCCTCATTCTGCGCCCATCCGCTCATTCCGGACATACATGCCAGTGTGGTCAAAACGAGTAAAAATCTTTTTCTCATAAAAAATAATTATTGATAAAATTGGAACTTTGAAAGCATCGAAATTGCCCTCTCCTTTGGAGAGAATAGGCAAATGGACTGCAAAATTATGAAATAAAATTGGTTCAAGTCCCATCTTGAACCCTTTTTCGTTTTAAAGATTGGAGAAATGTACTTTTTTGCACCTAAAATGATTAAATTTTCTCACAAAGACTCACAACAAAGGGATGGTCAAAGCCTTCCATCCCTCCATAACTTAGGATTGTTCTTCAACCTGAATAATCCAAGAAAAAAGAACCGTTCTTATCAGGGATGCAGCACACCCCTACAGTTCTGTTTCGCCCTCAATATAACTTTCAAGAAAAAGATTTTCCCCATCAAAGACTGCATAGGTGAACTGGCTTATCCAATCACCCAGAATAAGGATACGCGAAGTGCGGCTTAGCATGAGGTCCAATTCTATGTGACGGTGGCCGAACATGAAGTAGTTGACATCCGGATGAGCCTTCAGGTAGTCCTTGGCATAGCATACAAGAGGTTCCTTGTTCTCGCCCATATAAGGAGGTTCACCTCCCTGCTTCATGTGCTTCTGGCGGCTGTGCTTTGCCCATGCCAGTCCGAACGCCATTGCCCAGCGCGGATGCAGGCAGGCAAACATCCTCTGGCACAGCTTGTTGCGGAAAATGGAGCGGATGAGTTGGAACTTCCAATCCTTGTCGCCCAAGCCATCGCCATGTCCCATGTAGAAAATCTTGTCCGAAAGTTCCATCGTCATGGGACCGTGATGTACGATAACGCCACATTCACGTTCCAGATAATCAGTACACCAGATATCGTGGTTGCCCACAAAGAAGTGTACCTCTACCCCATTGTCGGTCAGTTCGCTCACCTTGCCCAAAAAGCGCGTATATCCACGGGGAACCACCATGCGATACTCAAACCAGAAGTCAAACATGTCCCCCAACATATAGACAGCGCTCGCTTTGTCCTTGATGGCATCAAGGAAGCGCACCAACCGTCTTTCCTGCTGACGGCTGTGTGCGATAGCCAGACTGCCCAAATGGGCATCACTTATAAAATAGATATTCTTCATTTAAAGTCGCTTACATAAATCCCAACTCCAACTTGGCTTCCTCGCTCATCATGTCCTTGTCCCATTCGGGTTCGAACACCAGATTCACATCCACACGCGTCAGTCCGCTTATGGTTTCCAGTTTCTGCCGCACGTCCTCCATAATGAAGTCTGCCGCCGGACAATTGGGCGCGGTAAGCGTCATGTCCACGGCCAGTTCCGTGCAGTCGTCATTCAATTCTATACGGTAAATGAGTCCGAGGTCGTACACGTTTACCGGAATCTCCGGATCATACACGGTACGCAACATTTCTATCACTCGTTCTTGCATTTGTAGTTGTTCCATAAATCTTAATCCATTAGTCCTTGGTCCTTGAAACTAAAATACCCCTGATCCGAAACGATAACGTGGTCCAGGAGCCTGATATTCATAATCCTGCATGCCTCGGCAAGCTGACGGGTCAGGTTTTTGTCCATTGCACTCGGCGTCAGGCTTCCGCTGGGATGGTTGTGACACAACACAATGGCCGTCGACTGATTCCTTAGCGCGGCTTCCAAAATGAGGCGTATGTCCACCGCAGATTCTGTAATTCCGCCACGCCCAACAAGAAACGTTCCCTTCAGCGTCAAATTGTTGCGCAACAGCATCACATGACATTCCTCGTGAGGCAGTTCCATCAGCATCGGCAGGAAAAAATCGGCAATGTCCCGACTGCTCTCAATCCGTTTCCTTTCCGTCGGCTCCTTCATGCGCCGATTGCCCAGTTCGCAAGCCGCCATCAGACACACGGCCTTGGCCGGGCCCACACCCTTGTAGGCGGTAAAGTCATCAAGCCTCATCCGCCCCAGCGCCTGCAGGCTTCCACCACAATCATTCAGGATGCGTCGCATCAGCTCCACCGCATTCTCATCGGCTGTGCCGCTACCTATGAGGATGGCAAGCAATTCCGCATCACTGAGCGCACGCGCCCCCTGGGCAAGCAGTTTCTCCCGGGGACGGTCCTCAACGGCCCACTGGTTTATGTTGAGCTTATCTGTCATACATTATTTATAGAATGACTTTTTGAACGCCTGCAATTCCTCGTTCCGTCCCATGACACAACGTGCCCACCAGGCCCGGATGAAGCCTGTGCCATAGCCCAACAGTTGGATAAAACACGCCAGCACAGACAACAAGCCTATCTTCAGGCTGCTGTTTAACATGGCAGAGTCAATACAGATTATGAGCGAAAAGAGCAACAGAGGAGCAAGCGAAAGCAGCATGAGCACTCCTCCAAAAGCCATCACAGTAACTGGGCCGGTAATGCACTCGGTTCCTGCATCGGCTGCCCTACAGGTGGCGAAAGCACCAGTTCCTGTAAGAAAGAGACCTACCATGAACAGCAGAAGTAGACATGCCGTGCCCAAAGTGAACACCGTCGGCAGCAAATGCACCAGTTTCAACGATTCGGGATGTCTTTTATACAAGTTGATGCGGGCAATGCCCGAATTGTGTACCTGTTTGAAAAACTTCTTCAAATCGGTGCGGCGTTTGTGCCACACCCATGCTTTGGGGAACAGACGGCAGGAGGCCCCACTCTTGAAGATGCGGATACTGAAATCAATATCCTCGCCAAAACGCATGTCAGAGAATCCGTCCAACTGTCGGTACAGCGTGGCCTGTATGCCCATGTTGAACGAACGGGGATAAAACTTGTCCATTTTCTTTTTTCCGCCGCGTATGCCACCGGTGGTAAAAAAGCTGGTCATGCTGTAATTGATGGCTTTCTGTACAGCAGTAAAGGAATCATGCGCACGGTCCGGCCCGCCGAAAGCGGCACAGGGGTTAGCGGAAAGTTCCGTCTCTATTTCTTCAAGATAAGTGGGCGGCAACACACAATCGCTATCAAGCACAATCAGGTATTCGCCCTGACTGCGCTCCGCTCCGTAGTTGCGTGACTGTCCCGGTCCGGAATTAGGTTTCTGAAAATATTTCAGATCAAGATGTTTGGCATATTTCTGCACCACATCGGCACAAGTGACAGACGAGCCGTCCTCAACCACAATCACCTCCATGTCCTTATAGGTCTGCAGGGCTATGCTTTGCAACAGTTCATCCACCTCGTCCGGGCGGTTATATACAGGTATAATCAGTGAATATTTCATTCCTTGTATGTGCTTTATAGCGGTATTTAAGTTCAAAGTTACAACTTATCTGCGAAAACACCAAAAACAAGGGCATAAAAAGTAGGAGCACGGAGGATTCCTGACCTTTCGGACTTTTCACACAAATACGTCGACATTTTCAGACCGGAAACGTTGCCTTCAGCCGGCATTGAAGAACAAGCCAAGGTCCAAAGAATAAAGACTATTAACTGATATACATGCCATTGCGTTTACTATTTAAACTGATATAGGTAGACACATTTAGTAACAATTAAAAATGAGTCTACCTATATCAGTATAAGACAAACATCTCGAAACAGATGAGACTTAAACTCAATTTTTCACCCTTTTATCATTTAAATCTAAATCCAACGCCAAACAACAGCGGGAGACCTTGGGTTCCAGCCCCTAATTCAAACTGACCAAACACAGTTTTGCCAAATGTTATGCCAACCGGTGACAACTGTGCAGCCGCAAAACATTTCTTTATACCATTTGCATAACCAATACCAACGCTAGCTTTTGAGTATAATGTAAAACGACGTTTACTAATCCATGTAAATCGAAACGTTGGCATTGCAGAAAAACATGAAACACGTTCACCATTCTGCCCACATGAAAAATCTAATCTATCAGGACTATAATTAGCGGTTATGCCATATCCAAGATGTCCGGTATGCTGATATACATATTGAACAGACATCGGAAGCATAGAGAGCCCTACATAATTAAAATCAAGCGATGATATTGATAAAAAAACCGCCATATTCATAGTAACATCATGGCCTCTAAAGTCATTTTCTTTTGCTATGGAGGATAATGACATTGCACTGAGTAAAAACACCAAAATCACATTCTTCATAACTGCTTAATTAACCGAGAATTTAAAATTCTTATCCCCAAGATTTATAATATAAATACCGGGACGAAGCAAAAAAGTATCGGAAGAACCGCCATTCATATCCCTGTCATACAGACACATGCCATTTAATGAACTTATACGAACTTTTGTATCTTTATCAACCTTGACATGCAGTCCCTGGGAAACAGGATTTATTTTCGCAGAAGAAGACAAGACTGACCGCAAGTCTGCCCCGGAATGTTCTACAACTTTCATATCATCTATGAACATACTGGAACCATAGTCTATATTACATTCTAATCCGAGCGAAAATTCATTGATATTTTCTGGGATATTGGCTGTTAGTTGCATCCATGCGTCCTGGTTACCTACCTTTTCGTTTATCATTTTATGTACAAAAACACCACGTCTATCATACAAACTAACGATCAAAGAGTCCGAAGCATCTTCCAATCTTGCATACTTTCGAGTTTTG
The DNA here is from genome assembly GCA_045648725.1 of Faecalimonas sp. Taxonomy (GTDB): domain Bacteria; phylum Bacillota; class Clostridia; order Lachnospirales; family Lachnospiraceae; genus Faecalimonas. The sequence continues at coordinate 4,929 of JAZRON010000012.1, read as the reverse complement.
ATCAATAGACGATATTGCTTTCCTGGTGTCAACGATATGCCGGCAGTTTTCAGAACACCCCGGGTATGATGTCTGCCAAAACCGTTTTGCGAGAGGGCTGAATATCTGGCATACCTTTTCCCACTTGCAGCAACGGGCGATTTAGGGGAATCATTGCTGGACAACATTGATTTTACCGTAAATTCGCCAAGACCTTCAATATCGGTATACTCCCATGTTGTTGGGATCTTCATCTTCTCAAAATCTTCTTGCCATAATGAAGCTTCCGTCACACCTGTATCATCACCAGTAATGCTTTTACCGCAAAACAACTTTATGTTATCACCATCCCAACCTATATCTGTCAAGCTTATACCTGTTTCCTCTCCGTTGATGGTCAAAGCAGCAGGCGTTGTGTCGTCGCTGAACTCTTGTTTATTGGATGTCCCCGGGAACGGACAACCCGCACTGTTTATCTTACCATACGAACTGGCTGAAGAGGATGTTTTCTTGTGCGTTGAGGAGGCACACACCGGATAACATTGCTGTGGATAGGTAGAATTGATGGAGTTTGAAGCCGACTTTGCTTCCAGTTGCGGGCCAATGTGGAATATCAACAACCCTTGTCCAGGTTCTGTTGCGTAATAGCCCGTTCTATTACGGTTCTCCAAAAGGAAGAAGTCATTCTTCTCACCTGTGTCTATTCTGTAAATATTTCCACTCTCAGTAGAGGGCATAATCATGTTAACAGTGTCAGGCACTAAGCTTTTTGCCTCAGTCCATCCAAAATCATACACCTTCACATAAGGGTTAAAACCTGCAGGAGAAATACCGTTATTGTTCCAACTGCCTTGTGCCATTACATCCCATTGTCCTGTACCGAGATAACTACCACCTTTTTCATAATCCGTATCATAATAGTCCATTGCGCCGAGTGCATGACCTATTTCATGGCAATGTACGCCAATACGAGAAATGCCTGCACCCCTGTTCTCCCTAAGTTCAGGTGCACACGAATATCGGTCCAGTTTCATTCCTTGCACCGTTATCACAGGAAATGACATTTGATGTGCCCAAATGGCATTGGGAGAAGCTCCCGCTTCCTCACCATAACCAGCATATATGATATGTACATTGTCCACAAGCCCATCCTCGTTAGCATCATAGTCTGATAAGTCTACTTCTTGTATGGCATAATTGATAGCCTCCGTGAATAAGGTATAAGGGTTCTTATCATTACCACCCATCCCCGTATTTCCACCATAATATGACATGTTGTTTTGTGCGGTATAAGGTCCTAACACATCGCTCTGCAATTCAAGTTGGCCGTACGAAGACCAATAATAAAAGTCGTACACGCTTCCCATTGCACCATCTTCCGTATATCCCTGCTCATTGAACAACCGTTGGAAATCGTTTTTACTTTTAGTGAACTTCGTATCTCTGAACTGCATCAGAATCATCAATGCTTTTCTTGGCCCTACCACTGGCATTTTGTTGGCATTGGCCATAGATGGCGATTTGTGAATAATACCATTGCCTACATTGTCTGTCATGGGGAGAATGCCTTTTCTTGTCCTTTTCAGAAATTCTTTCGCCTCTACTGAAAGTTTATCGAAAGGCATCAATTTATATGCAGAAACCACAACTTTTCCCTGTTCGTCTTCTGTGGCATAATTCCATCCATTTTCTGTGGGGAGAACCGTATAACCCTGCTCATCAATGGCAAATTTACAATTTTCATCGCCTTTCAGAAATAGATGAAATACATTTGCCTGCTCCGTTATCATTATGCGACAAGGATATGCAGGAATTGCCTGCGAACTGATAATAGCACAACAGGCAATTCCTATAATAATAATAATGAAACGTTTCATTTGTTTCGGCTTACTGTTTCATCTTAATTATTTTAATCTTTTCCATCCCTACAATTGGATAGTTCTTATCTTCCTTTTGTTTCTTTTTAGCACGATAATCTTTCTTTGGCATGTATTCACCGTATACGCTATAATTCCAAGCAATCTCATTCGCAAAATTCTCATGTTTATCAAGTCCCCAAGTCATCACGGCAAAGAAATAACTATTTTCATCTTTAGTACAATTCCAACTACCTCCATTTACATATTCTGAAAGTTCACCTTTGTTAATCATGTATTTAATAATCCATGCCTGGTACACATCCGATTTAAGAGCAAACAAATAATCTTCTGTCACTATCATATAATATGAATAACAAGTAGCGCTTTTAGTAATATCCCAATACCATTTTTTCCCATCCGTAGTTGGATCTCCGATCCATGCTATTGGCTCGTTGTTTTGTCGGGCTTTTGTGGTAAATTCCGTCTTGTACAATTTACCGCGAACACCTTCGTTATTATATCCAACTGTATAAATCATATAAGAAATTCCTTCATCAAGTCCAGAGAATGCAGCCACTGGTTCGTCTGTTATTGTGTGACGGCTGAAATTTTCTTCAAGTTGAGCAATAATCTCTGCATCAGTCATGGTTGCGACTAGAGACTTTTCTAAATAACCTCGATAATAATAAGACACATTTTTGCCAAAGTCAAAGTCAAAGGCGATACCATTATATAATGTCACAATATTGGTTGGTATAACATGTGCTTCTGGGTCTAAACTACTATCTTGTACTATTTTAATTATTGCTTTAACATCTCCAGAACTTAATACTAATTGTGCAGAACGTTCTTTGTCACTCGAATTGTTGTCTGTTTTAGGGTAAATATCAACATTAATCTCTCCCTTTCCGTTCATTGGAGAGACACTAAGCCATTCTGGACACCCAGACATTGTCCAACTTACATTTGAAGTAACTTTAACCGTTTGCTTATAGTTCACTCCACTATGTGAATCAAAATGTAATGTTGTATTGTTTAAACCATTAACTTGAATAGAAGGGTTCGTTTTCTTTTGGCTTACAACAATCTTTGCTGTTGCCTTTCCGTCTGTCGTGATAATGTTTAAAGTACAATTCCTTGGTTCATTTGATGTGTTCTCTGTTGCCGTCAACACAATAGTTTTACTTCCAGAAGTGGAACTAGACGGAGAACCACTTGATGATGGATCCACACTCAGCCAACCCTGATTACCACTGATATTCCAACCCATATTACTTGTAACCGTTATGGTTTGGGAACCTCCATTAGAATCAAATTCTACACTGTTCGTATTTACACTTATTGTTCCTTCCGCGCCAGTCTGAGTTACAGTAATTTCATACCGTAAACTTGCATCAGCTGTAGCTGTAATTGCAAATTTGCCTTCACGTGCTGCTGTTGTAGAATTCTTTTGCACAGTTACTACAGCTGTTTGTCCATTCTTGCTCACTGATAGCCATGTGCCGCCATCTGTAACCATTATATTCCAATCCGTGTATTTAGCTGTTACATTAACTGCATTAGAACCTTTCCCATTTGCATCAAATGACAAAGATGTTCTGTCTACAATCAACACAGGGTCTTCATCTTCTTTACAAGAAGTAATAAAAATGCCCAAGGTTGCAACCATCATGACGGACAACCATTTCCATAAATTTTTCTTTTTCATCTCTTTTAATTTTATAATTAATAATAAAGTTGTATCGAAATTTATGGGCACAAAAAAAGCGTGGAATCGTCTGTTGTCCGTTCCGCATCCTGAGGCTCTGGAAATTGCCTAATCCTGTTGAACAGACAACGCCAGAGCCCACGCCGATATGATATATCGCCAAATTGGAAAAACAACTGAACAGACATGCAAAAGCATTTGTTCAGGGTATTCCAATGGCTGTGATATAATCACACCCGGGGCATCTACCGTTGCTAAGTTCAAGACAGGATTCTTAGAAATTTTCCAGATTTCAGAATGCCCTAAACAGAGCGTAGTAAACGCCTTCTATGTCCGGTCTCCCTTTCCCACCCAATGCCCGCCAAATGCGACAGATTCAACATCGCATCGCAATCAGCCCGGCGCGAGCTACCTTGCCATTTCCATGAAAGAACACGTCTCTCGGGGGATTATGGACAAAGAAATAGGAAGTCCAAGTGCAAATTTAAACATTTTTTCAAAGATACAAGAACAAATATCAAAAAAAGTTAATTTGGGTTGTGTTTTATGCCAGAATTATGGCCGTATTTTTTCATAATAAAGGTCTCCCAGAGCAGTAGTACTGTAAGTGACAATGCAGATATACTGCAAAGGCAGATGAAGATATACTGCGATGACTGATGCAGTACTACTGCTCAGAAAAAGGCAATAGGCTGCGATGGCCAACGCATACCGTTGCGATGGCTATTGCATGCTGTTGCGTTGGCCATCGCAACACTATTTGTTGTGCTACGCACTATGCTGCAAAACTACGGAGAAATATGGCAGAAAAAACGGAGATAGCTTACTTGGTCCGAGGAGATATCTTCTCTGAAAAAGGGAGTTTTTCTATGCAATTCGTATAACAACGAACAATGTATGCAAAGTTTTATAACCGACAATAAAAATCTGTGCTCATCTGTCGTATCTGCGTCATCTGTGTGCTATTCTCACACCCGGTAAAATAATTTTACAAAAAGGAAACGCTAAAACGAAGCATTGATGGGAGTGGAAAGTATATATTGCTCAGTTAGGCGCAAAAAAGTGCCCAGTTGAAAAAAAATATGTTTCCAACTAGGCAATTATTTTTTCCCAACTAGAAACCCTTATTTAGAGGGTTATTCGGATTTCGTAGGATTCATACCCTATTTTCGCTCTGAACCAACTTATAATAGAGTAGAAAACAGAGTAAAAAGATTTTACATTTAGCTTATGCGGATATAATATTTCCAATTATTGGTGTCCGATGATATTATTTCTTTAAAATAACCCATTGTCCACCCTTCTTTGGACCTTCACGTTTAATAATGTCTTCATCCTGAAGCTTCTTCAGGTGTTTTGTTACTGCACTACGGTTTATTCCAA
>JAZRON010000011.1:0-21284 GCA_045648725.1 Faecalimonas sp. | reverse complement strand
CCGCATTTCATTTCACAGTGTGCGATGACCCCAATACAAGAGGGTGGTTCTACGATACAAATGGGGAATGGAAGCAATTCACCAAGATTTATACGGTGACTAGTGATGGGTCTCTAGCATTCGCTGCGTACGACAAAACAGCGAAACCTTATACAATATATCTTGACGATATAGTAGTAAAAGAACAGTATACAGTGACGGCAAGTAGTGCTGGACATGGTACAGCAACAGTAAATGATTTGGCGTCGGCTACAGTATATAAGGGGGATACTGTGACTTATGTTGCAGTGCCAGAAAGTGGATATTCTTTTGTGGGTTGGAAAGATGAAAGTGGAACTTTAGTCAGCATCGCCCCAACTTACAAATTTGAAGTAGCGTCAGATTATAGTCTTACTGCGTATTTTGAAAAGGTCATTCGTCAGGTTGAGGATTTTGAAAGTGGAAGCGTAGAAGGCGATCAGCATCAAGCGTGGTCAATAGAAAAGAAAAAAGAGAGCGACGACAATGTTCATGGTGGTGACTTTTCGTTGAAATGTGAGTCGACTGGATCTTGGGAAAAATATATACCAGAGACGAATATCAAATTGGTAAGCGGGAAGACTTATCAGATTTCATTTTGGTATAAAGTCGCTATGAGTGAAGACAAAAAAAGTGAAGCCGCATTTCATTTCACAGTGTGCGATGACACCAGTACAAGAGAGTGGTTCCGCAATACAAATGGGACATGGAAGCAATTCACCAAGATTTATACGGTGACTAGTGATGGGTATCTAACATTCGTTTCGTACAACTATCCAGAGGGGGCTCATACAATTCACCTCGATGATATAGAGGTAACGGAACTTGAAAGTTTTACGGTTACAGTCAAGGCGAAGGAACATGGTACTGCTACAGTAAATGATGGTGAATCTATAAGAGTGGCATCAGGGCAAACAGTTACCTTTCGTGCTGTGCCGGAAACGGGATATATATTTGATTGCTGGAAAGACGATGCAGATACGATTGTTTCCTATGAGGCAGAATATTCACCTATCCTTACCGAGGAACTTCATTTAACTGCATATTTCAAAAAAGCAAAAGTAAGTAATAATGTTCAGGATTTTGAAGATGGATTTATGGGAGACTGGGCACAGAAAGGTTTTTCTGTGTACAATACGCAACTTCCAGGCACAGACAAATCGAATGTACACGCAGGAAATGCTTCGCTTCAATTTGTCGCAACAGGTGAATGGCAAAGTTACAGACCGGAAAAAAGTATTACATTAAAAACTGGAAGATATTACAAGGTTTCTTTTTGGTACAAAGCGATTTCAGACAAACTGAGTGACAAAGCTGGAATATTCTTCGTGCAACCAGTAGGAGAACAGTACGAGGGTGGCAGAACATTTTTGAGACTTACAAATGGTGAGTGGAGATACGAAGAGAGCATAATTCATATTTCGGGTGAAGATACAACGCTTGTTTTTACTGGTTATAATCAAGAGGCGGGTTCTTTTGAAGCATATTTTGATGATATAAAGGCTATTGAATTGACGAATAAACCTGTAAACATCTCTGTTAAGGCAAAAGGAGAAGGGACAGTTGCCGTGAATGGTGTGTCATCTCTTTATCTGAGCCAAGGTGATACAGCCAAATTGGTGGGAACTCCGAAAAAAGGGTATTATCTCACTTGTTGGAAAGATGAAACAGGAAAGATTGTGTCCTATGATGACGAGATGATTCTTAAGAATTTGAAAGAGGATGCTACTTATACAGCTTATTTTGAGGCGGTAAAAGAACCGACAGGCAAGCTTGATTTTGAATCAAAACCAAGTGACAGCATGCAAAGACAGTTTACATGGTACAATCCGATTTCGGAAGGATATTCTAAAACGAATGTAAGAAATGGAAATGGTTCTCTAAAAGTGGTTGCCAATGGTGAATGGGGAAATTACCATGCAAATACAAGTATTCCACTGAAAGCCAATACCAGTTATGATATCTCGTTTTGGTATAAAGCAGAATCAACTGACACGGATACATTCCTGTTTTTCAAAACGGAAATTGAAGAAAATGAGGATAGCAGAATCTATCTTTCAACTACCAAAGGTGCTTGGGTTTTGAAACGAGCAACCATAAAGGTGGGAGCAACAGATACTTGGTTGCATATGATTTTGTTTAATAAAAAAGCCGGTTCGTCTGTGATGTATATAGATGATATCGTTGTTGAGAAGACAAATCTGTATAAAGCGATTCCTAGCATTCAAACGGAAAGTTTTGATGAGCAATCTGTTGAAAATAATTATGGAAGTTGGAATTCAGATAAGCGATATACAAGAAATAACTCCAAAGGATCCATTAAAATAGATGGAAGCTCCGTGAAGGAGGGTCATGGAACATGGTTTTATAACGGTTTCCAAGTTGAACCATTTACAAGATATGAAGCATCCATTTGGATATATTGCGTAGGGTTAGATTACTGTTCTGGTATGGCACAATTGTATACTCCTTTTGGTAATGGATATTCAACCCTTAAAACACATATAGGTGAGTGGGAAAAAATCAGTTTCACATTTGATACGGGAGATATCACGACGAATGTTCTGACTATGGGATTAATCGCATATCCAGGTGTACTTTATTACGCAGACGATCTGACGCTTACCAAGTTAGACTATGAGGGTTCTTACGGCGAAGATATGTATAATTTATATGAGGAAGGTTCACTGGAGGAATTTAGCGATGATGTCTGGTCTGGACTCCCTTCTAATTTTACTAGAACAGAGAAGGCAGAACATTCATCTGCTAATTCGGGGAACTATTATCTCTTAGCAAATGGCCAAGGAACATACTCTAGAACAATAAAACTTATGAAGGTAGGAAGATATGCGTTGGCAGCTTCTTTCCGAAACATTGACAACGGTAATGTAACAATTGAAGTTTTAAAAGATGGAAAGTCACTTTCACGTATCATCCAAAACGAAGCAGGTATGCTGGTTTCGACAAATGATAATGAATGGAAGAGAGAGTTACTTCTTTTCGATAATAAGGAAGTAGGTGCAGAATACGAGGTGCGAATTACTTCAAAAGGTGGAAGTACTGCAATTGATGACATTTCCGTGTTCTATGCCAAGTATTTGAGAACTGAAAATCCAAATGACTATAGTGTTTATAAAGAGAATATCGAGGTCATTAATTATGCAGTAAATACGAATAAAGATGTTGTGAATGATGATAATAATCATGGTTTTCCAGTAATTATTCTTGCTGTAGTTGCATCTGTTGGACTGGTTGGAATTATTACGTATTTAGTGGCAAAAAAGAGGAGGAAGAATAGTGAAAAGACAAATAGTTAGATGCATTTCGCTTGTCTTATGTTTTGTGATGTTGTGTTCTTGTGGAAATGTGAGTACAAAAGAACCAGATGCAAACGTAGTAGATAAGCAGGAATTAACTTCTACAGAGCCTGATGATGCTCTTTATAATGTTCTTACAGTATCCAATGAGGCGGTTCAAGAAAATTTCAAAGGATTTGGCGGCCTTTACTATGCGTATAATTATATTCCAGAAGATGAAAAGTTTGGAGATGAAAGAAAATATACAGATGAAATGCAGAAAATCGAGTTGGAACGCCTTGTGGAAACGGGAAGTACCATTGTTCGAACACAGTATTCTCCAGCGTGGGCATATAATCTAGAAACAAACAAATGGGATTTTGAGACGGATTACATGAAAGGGTTCTATGAATATTTAGACGATATGAAAGAATGTGGATTCGATGTCGCTCTAAATATGGATTGGTCGACAACATATATTCGTAGTGAGAAGGGATATAATAATTATGGATATAATCCGTTTTATATTTTAGGTAAGGGTGATGCCAAGAAGTGTGATGCACTTTATTTTCAATGGATTGTAGATTCTCTTCAAGAATTATATGCTCGCGGATATGACAATATAAAATATATTTTTGCTTTTACAGAGCCGATGAATTATAACACAATGAAGGAGTTTGATGCTGCTTACGAATCATGGAGGATGTATACAGTGGGGATCCATAAAGCATTGCAAACGGCAGGACTACGAGAACGCGTAAAGATTGTGGGACCTAATACTGCTGATTATTATATTTCTTTGGCAGAGAAGGAAGGTATTACACGATGGGAGAGCATTGAACGTATTGCAGAAGATTCTGAAGTAATAGAAGCTATCGATATTTTGTCACATCATACATATATAAGGACAGAGCAAGAGACAATTAATTATCTTGAATGGTATGAATTCTTGGAGCGTTGTGTTGAAATTGCGGATTCTATTGGAAAACCGTTCTGGCTAGATGAAGGTGAATGGGAGTACAATGCAATGCCGGAGACCGAGAGAACAGAGTATATTTCAAACGGTTATTATGCGACACAGTTAGCAGTGAAGATGGTGGCTGCAATGAATACTAGTGTTCAAGGGGTGATTCGTTGGACGTTGACCGATCAGTATTGGCCGAATCTTGCACAAACCAGTGACGATGGATGGCTGAATGGTTGTCATCTGCATGGATTTCTTCCAAATATGCTAGATTCAACTATTCCAAGACTGTCTTATTATTCGTATAGTCTTATAGCTAAATATTCGGTCTGTGATGAAGGAGATTCGGTTATTTATCCACTCAAACAGAAGCGTGGTGTCTACGGTACATGCGTTAAGCTTGCAGATGGAAATATCACATACATTGTTGTGAATGCAAATGCGGGTCCTATGGATATTAAGATTAAATCGGAAAACGGTTTGTCAGATGGAAAGACACTTTATCGCAGGGTGTTTGAACGAGACAATACGGTGGCAACAACACAGGCACGTATACCGGGAATTGATACGGAATATCAAAATGTTGGAAACTATATTACTGATGTTATACAGGGTGGAAGTGTATATGTTTACACGACCATAAAATAAATAATATTACACGGTGCTTTCATAGCGAAGGCACCATGAAGAATTTAATTTGGAGGATTAATTATGTCAACTAATGTACAGACTAGGATCAAATTACATGCCGATATCAAGAAACCAGTTCAGGACAACTTTCTTGGGATTGGGGCTGTCTATCATGGATACGCAGGCATGCCTGATAAAGATGGAAGAGTATACACAGAGGAACAATGTGAACTTGAGGCCGATCGAGCTGCAGATCTAGGATTTAAGCTTGCAAGGACTTATTATAGGTGGTATGCCTACGAAAATGGCGAATGGAACTGGGAAAGTGAAAGGATGCAGGTGTTTTGCAAGTGGGTAGAACGATTGTATAAACGCGGAATTGATATCGAATTAAATGTTGGTTGGGTATTTCCGGGTGATATTGACGGAAGATGCGGTTGGAATCTACCGACACCATTTGCAGTAGAGAATGATTGGCTGGCAAGCGTGGAGAATTATGCAAAGTGGGTTAGTGAATCGGTTTATTATTTGGTTAAGGTCAAGGGATATACGAATATAAAATATTTGGTTATGTTTACAGAACCGGGAACCAATGCAGCTTACAAAAACTTCTATCCAGAAGGAAGAACATTTTATGAAGCTTATGCCGAAGCTGTTCGTGCGGTTGATAGACATTTGAAGGAAAGAAATATTCGAGATTTAGTAAAACTCATGGGGCCAAATGAGGGTGCAACATCAACAGCAGAAATGATGATTTGGACAACAGAACATTTGAATGATTGTATTGATGTTTATTCCAGTCATAATTATATATGGACGACAGAAATGCCGGCTTCTTATGCTCGTAGTGGGCATGGGGCTTTTATAGCAAAAATAAGAGGGGGAAAATGTCAGCAGAAAGTTGTTCTTGAGCCTCATACAGATTATAAAATGTCAGCATGGATGAAGTTGTATAGTGAAGATTATTTACATGTGAGCGGTAACATGCTGATGGGTGTGTTTGAATATCAAGGGGAAAATAAATTTTTCTCAGGTGGCGGACAACCTACGAGTCGTATGACACAGGATAGTACATGTTTGATAGATGCATCACAACTTTGCGGAGAATGGAGACAATTCTCATTTACATTTAATAGTGGTGACAATCATGTAGCATGGGCTGGAGTTATGTTTGATGTGAATTCTGAAGGCTCTATTGGAGCAGTAGATGATATAGAACTTTGTAGGTGCGATGATGGTAAGAATATTCTCATAAATGGTGATTTTGAAGAGTCATCATGTTGGGTGGATAAATGCTGCGCATTATCAATTGATCCTTATTATGACTGGCAAAGATGGGCCAAGGTAGCCATTAGTCGTGTGCCTGAGGGCAAACAATATATTGTCGATGAGTTTAATTGTCTTGTGTGTGGAGCACCACTTTTATATAGCGACCCGAGACATGCAGTTCGTATGGCGTCTTCTCATTTGGCTCTGATGAATGCAGGTGTACATTCATTAAACAGATGGACTGCGTTTGATCAGCAATGGCCGAATAATCATACAAATAAACCAGAGGATGAATTTTATGATGGTGACCATCGGTATGGTGTTATGCCTGTATTGACGAGAAGTCTTGTGCCGAAACCAGCATATTATGAATATCGTTTACTTTGCAAATATTCTGGTGGTGCTGGTACAAAGGTTTATGATGGTGGAGGAACAGTAGGAGTGCATATGACCATCTGTGAATTACCAGATGGTAATTGGAGTATTTTTGTTACTAATTTAAATGAGTATGGTGTCACATTTGATATTAGTTTAAATGATGCCATTAATAGGCAGTTCAAGAAATTTATGTATGAAAGTGATAAGATTGTTCCAGAAGCGAATATAGAGCAATTACCTTGTTTAGATACGCCGTTTATCACGAATGTGCATACAGATGAAATACCACCGTATTCGTTTATTGCTTATACGACTATGGAATAATTAACAAGGAGAACTTTATCTTGAAAAATAAAAATACGACTCTAAATTTAGATATTTTCAAAGGAATCACTGCATTTGCAGTATTGGACAATGATAAGAGAGTAGAACTGGAATGTTGTGATTTTACAGAAGAAAAACTGTCTTTTTCATGCGACAAGTATGGTATAAGTTTTGATGTGTTTTTGAAAGAGTATGGAAGTGGAAAAGTGTTGAGCTATGTTGCTGAATATAACCCGCGTAATTTGGATTTTGTGGGTGGAAATCACTTTGGAGTGGAACAGGCAATTGGTATCAATATTGAAACGATTGATTTGTTGGAACAATATGTGGCTACTTACCGTAGGGGCCCGTATTGGGTAAGTCCATACTGGGGAGACAATATCTCAAATCTACCAGATAATACACAAGCGGTTTTGGGAAAAACAAAAGAGGACAATTATTTCTTTACGACAGCACTTTGCGACAATGTTTTCAAAACGACGATAAAGGGAAACGAAAATGGAGGAGTGGACATTTTTGTTTGGAGCAATGATTTGAGAAATCATGTAGATACAACTGCGGTATATTACGCATTTGGAGAGAAACCATTTGATTTAGCTGAAACTGCAATGAGAGATGGTATGGCTTTACTGGGAAGACCTGTGAAATTAAGAGATGATAGGCATTATCCAGAGGTGTTTGAGTATCTTGGCTGGTGCAGTTGGGATGCATTTCAAATGTTCGTAACCCATGACGATCTCATCAATAAAGCTGAAGAATTTCGTGAAAAAGGAATCCCTGTAAGATGGATGTTGCTTGATGATATGTGGGGGGATGTGGATAACAACAATAGTTGTAATATTCCGAATATGCATTCTCGTGAACTAAATAGTTTTGAAGCAGCACCGGAAAGATTTCCAAAAGGATTAAAGGGAATTGTAAATGAACTTCAAGATGAATATAACATGATTGTAGGACTTTGGCATCCGACAACCGGTTATTGGCACGGTATCAATCCAACATCAAAAATAGCAAATGATTGCAAAGATTTATTGTTCTATAGTTATAAAAGCGGTCAATTAGTACACAGTTTTGAGAAAGAAAAGGTTGCTCAATATTATGATGTACAACACAAATTTTATAAAGACTGCGATGTGGACTTTATTAAGGTAGATAATCAAGCTTTCATAAAGGAATATTCGCAGTTAACCATGCCGATTGGAACTGCGGCAGAGAATTTACATCAGGCAATAGAAGATGTGGCTGATAAGTATTATAATGGGGCTTTAATCAACTGCATGGGAATGGCTTTGGAAAACTTCTGGCATAGAAGAGACAGTGCCGTATCCCGCTTTAGTGGAGATTTTCAACCGGAAAATCATGAGTGGTTTATTAAGCATCTTCTACAATGTAGTTATAATTCTATCGTACAAGGAACTGTTTATGTAGGTGATTGGGATATGTGGTGGTCTGATGATGGACAAGCCAAACCAAATGCCTTAATCCATGCAATGAGCGGTGGTCCAATCTACTTGAGTGATAAGTTGAACCGTAGTATTAAAGATACAATTATGCCGACGGTGTACTCAGATGGTAAAATTATTCGTTTGCAAACACCTGCAAGACCAACGATAGATTGCCTATTTAAAAATCCAACAGATGAAAATACTGCATTTAAGTTGTTTAACAAACATAACGATTGTGGAATACTTGCAATATTTAACATTAATAAGGATGAATGCGAAGTAAAAACAACTATTTCAGCAAGTGATATGCTTCTTGAAAAGGAAAAGACATATTGTGTGTATAATTGGAGAGAAGAAACTGTAACAGAAGTTACAGGGGAAGATGTTCTGGATGTCTCCTTGAAAGATTTTGATGATTATAAATTGTATCTGTATATACCAATTTCATCTGATATGGCTGTTATAGGCTTGCGTGATAAGTATATGTCGGTTGCAACCTACAGTTTTGAAGATGGAACGCTGAAGACTTTCGATAATGGAGAAGTCATTGTTTACAGTAGACATAAGCTTTTTGTGGACGGTAATCCAGCTGAGGTTTATAAGAATAATTTGTATAAAATTAAGGTCGAAAAGGATAAAGAGTACTTATTAAAGAATTGTTAATTATAGTAGAAGAGGTGATATTATGACAAATATGGAAAAGATAAAGCAATTGACTTTTGGTGAAAAAGCACGACTGTTAACAGGAGAGGGGTTTCTTACCACTATGGCTGTTCCGAGACTGGATATTCCAATGATCGAAATGGCAGATGGTCCGCACGGGTTAAGGCATGCTAAAGCGACACCATGTACAATTGAAGGAGGCTCTGTATGTTTTCCAACAGCTTCCGCAGCTTCTGCAACGTGGAATAGAGAGTTGATCTATAAAATGGGTCAAGGGATTGCGAGAGATTGTTTGGAAGAAAAGATTGATGTGATTTTAGGACCTGGAATTAATATCAAGAGAACTCCTGTGTGTGGGCGTAATTTTGAATATTTTTCTGAGGATCCGTTTGTGTCAGGGGAATTAGGTGTTGCCTATATCAATGGTGTTCAGAGTTGTGGTGTAGGAACTTCACTGAAACATTTTGCTGCAAATAGTCAAGAAATTGACAGAAAGCACATAAGTGCTGAAATTGATGAGAGAACTTTGCGTGAGATGTACCTCACAGGATTTGAAATGGCGATTAAAAATGCAAAACCACTGACAGTTATGAATGCGTATAACAAATTAAATGCCATTTGGTGTACAGAAAATAGTTGGCTTCTTAAAGATGTTCTTAGAGAGGAATGGGGTTTTGATGGAGCAGTTATTTCTGATTGGGGTGCAGTGCATAATATAGCATTGGCACTAAAAAATGGTACAAACTTGCAGATGCCAACCAATACCAATATTGAGAATGAATTAAGAGTTGCAATGGAAAATGGTATTATTACTGAAGAAGAGATTGACCAGGCATTGCTTTGTCTTCTGGACTTTATAGATAGGGTTAAAGCGCTTCCAAAAGAGGAGACAGTTTACGATAGGGATGCGCAACACAAAATTGCGAAGGAAATTGCAGACGAGGCAATTACACTCTTGAGAAATGAGGATAATATTTTGCCTATCGATACGGAAAAATATAAAAAAATTGGTGTGTTTGGAAATTTTGCTAAAAATCCAATGTATATGGGTGGGGGAAGTTCCAAAGTATTTGCGAGTCCGGAATATATCGAAACGCCGTATGAATTCATTGAAAAATACGTTGCTGGCAAAAGTGAATTATCTTTTTATGAACTTTTTGATAAGAAGTGGATTCCAGACAGAGGTGACGCAAAAGGTGAGGCTAGAAAGCACGCACCACAATGTGATTTGGCAATTGTGTTTGTAGGAAGACTGTTTACGCAAGATACGGAGGATTTGGATCTATATGATTTGCGATTAGAAAACTACATGGATAAATGTATTGAAACTATTTGCGAAGGATGTGAAAACGTAATTCTTGTTTTGCAGAGTGGTTCGGCAATTATTCCTAGATCATGGAAGAATAAAGTCAAGGGTATTGTGGATATGTGGCTTTGTGGGGAAGCCGGTGGAAGTGCAATTGCCGATGTTCTGTTCGGCAAGGTAAATCCTTCAGGTAAGCTTTCTGAAACGTTTGCTTATAACATAAATCCGTTACTGGATTATCCAGGTGATGGTTTGAAGGTAACATATCCAGAACAGTGGAGAGTAGGATACCGATATTTTGACTTACATCCAGAACAGATTTGGTATCCGTTTGGTTACGGATTATCATATACGACATTTGAATATAGTGATTTGAAACTTTCATCTGAAAAAGCAACCAGTCAAGATATTGATTTAACAGTATCGTTTAAAGTAAAAAATACCGGTAAGGTTGCTGGAAAAGAAAGTGTTCAGTTATATGTCAGCCATATTGACTCCATAATATCTAAGCCAATTAAGGAATTGAAAGAATTTGACAAAGTCTATTTGGAACCAGGCGAAGAAAAAGAAGTGGTGCTTCATTTGAATAAGCGAAGCTTTGCTTACTATAGTGTCAATTTGCATGATTGGTGTGTTGAGTCTGGAGAATATAAGATACTAATAGGAGCTTCTTCTCAAGATATTCGTCTGGAACACAGTTTTCTTGTGGCAGATAAACATTGCTATACAATAAGTGATGCAAATGCATGGACTTATATTGCTGGGGAATAAGGAGCCTAGCAGTGCTATGAGACGATAAAGAATATGCAGTTATGAAACTCTGCGGGACAAGGAGAACGAATTCGGTGAATGAATTTAAAAACATACCACATAAATATCGGCCAA
Source organism: Faecalimonas sp. (assembly GCA_045648725.1). GTDB lineage: Bacteria > Bacillota > Clostridia > Lachnospirales > Lachnospiraceae > Faecalimonas. The sequence goes on along the minus strand of JAZRON010000011.1, from coordinate 10,106 downwards.
TTCCATTTTGGTCTTGGAATGAAAAACTGAACATTGTGGAAACACAGAGACAGATTGAACTTATGCAAGAAGCTGGGCTAGGCGGATATTTTATGCATGCACGTGGTGGTCTTCAGACAAAATATCTCGGCCAAGAATGGCAGGATAATATTTCGACCGGTATTGAATATGGGAAGAAGTACCATATGGGGGCTTGGATCTATGATGAGAATGGCTGGCCTAGTGGATTTGGAAACGGAATCGTCAATGGAAAAGGTGTCAAGTATCAACAAAAATTTCTGCGCTGTGAAAAGGGAGAAAAGCAGCAAGAAAACACCATTGCAAATATAGATGGATATCATTTTTATTATGATATAAACCCTTATTATGTAGATTTACTTGACAGAGAAGTTGTAAAAACATTTATTGACGAAATTTACGTACCATATTATGAAACGTACGGAGCTGATATCGAGGGATTTTTTACCGATGAACCACAAATTTCACGTGATGGAATTCCGTGGAGTTTCACATTAGAAGACGCATATAAGAGGGAGTATGGAGAAAAACTCAAAAATATACTTCCTCAGCTATTTTGGGATAAAGCTGACTATATCAATTCACGGGTGAAGTTTTGGAAACTTATAACAAAACTGTTCACCGAGAACTTTACGAAACAAGTATATGAATGGTGTGATGAGAGAGGTTTAAAACTTACCGGACATATGTCGTGTGAAGAGACGCTTGCTGAGCAAATCACAGCAAATGGTGCGGTGATGCCTCATTATGAATATTTTCATATTCCGGGTATGGATTGCCTTGGAAGAGTTGAGATTTCGAAAATGGTCATGTTGCAGGTGGCATCTGTTGCACAACAGCTTGGTAAAGAACAGATCTTATCGGAGACCTTTGCGCTTACAGGTTGGAATGTTTGTTTTGAAGAGTTAAAACATATTTATGAGTGGCAAATGGTTAGAGGAATCAATCTTTTGTGTACCCATCTCGCGGCATATAGCCTTCGAGGAATCAGAAAAAGGGATTTTCCGGCGGCCTTTTCTTATCAGCAGCCTTGGTGGAATGAGTATCACAAGTTTGTTGACTTTGCAAGCAGAGTGGGAATGTTGCTGTCAAAAGGGAAAATGGAATGTGACACTCTTTTGATTCATCCACAGACAACAGCATGGGCTCTGTATAGTGAAGAAAGTAAAGAGAAAATAGAAGACTACAATACGGCTTTTATAAATACAATTGATGAACTCGAAAGAAAGCATATTTTATTTCACTTGGGTGATGAAATGTTAATGGAAAAATATGCGAAAGTAGAGGGAAGTTTCCTAGTGGTAGGAAATCAAAAGTATAGCAGAGTGGTTCTTCCAGAGCATCTTGTTTTCCTGGAAAGCACAAAAGCGTTGCTTGAGGAATTTCGGAAAAATGGCGGAATAATAACCGATTGTAGCGAAATGGATTTTTGTGATATCGTCGACAATCCTGAAATTACATATACAAAAAGGATATTCGATGATATGTGCCTGTATTACTTTGTGAATTCAACCAAGGATGAACAGATAGTAAATATAAAAAGAGGAAATTATATTCTAAATTCTGCGACAGGTGAATTGGAAGCATTCCAGAATCAGAATAGAATGCCTGCATCATCAAGTTTAATTGTTCTGGATTACGGAAAAGAAAACGTTGTTGATGATAAAGAAGAAACTCCGAAACATACCGTATCACTAGACGGAATGTGGAAAGTGAAAAAGGCAGACTTGAATGAACTTACATTGGATTATTGCAAGTACAGCTTTGATGGTGAGGTTATAGAAGACTATGGACCGGTAATCTCAATCCAAGATAAAGCCTGTGGACTTGGGCGAAAAGTGAAAATTGATATGGAGTATCAGGTCTGTGCGGAATATGTACCGAACGAATTGTACCTTGTTTGCGAGACACCGGAGATTTTTGCAATTACAGTAAATGGCAAGAAATTGAAAAAAGATGTATGTGGATATTGTTTCGACCAATCTTTTAAAAAGATTGATTTAGCATCCTACTTTAAAACAGGTGTGAATATCATTCGAGTTTCGTGTGATTTTGAACAGTCCGAATCCACATATGAGAATTTGAAAAACGCTTTAATGTTTGAGGGAGAAAAAAACAAACTTACTTACGATATGGAAATTGAGAGTTTGTATCTTGTAGGAAATTTTTCCTTAAAGACAGAAGGCAGTTTTGAAAAACTCGATAGAAGTGCAGTGAGGTACAATGGCGATTTTATTATTGCAAAGCCTGCTGAGGAGTTGCAGATAAACAATATTGAACAGCAAGGATATCCATTTTTTGCAGGTGAGATCACACTTGAAAAGAAATTTGTGGCAGATAGACAGTCGGAATGGTTGTTTGCGTTTGCTGAGAAGAACGCCAATGTTGTCTCTGTTAAGGTAAACGGAAGCGTACTTGACAGTATTATTTGGAAACCTTATTCAGTGGAATTGACACCATTTATTAAGGAGGGCGAAAACAGTATAGAGGTTACACTTGTGAATTCGCTTAGAAATCTATTAGGACCACATCATTTACAACAGGGCGAATCTTATCAGGTAACACCAGCCAGCTTTTATAAAGAATGTACAGTATGGGGTGACTGGGGCAAAGATGTTTGGAATGATGGATATTGCTTTGTTAAGTTCGGAATAAAGCCATTATTAACAGGAGGAAAACGATGAAGTCAATACTAGAACAACCAATATTTTTTGAAAAAAATCGTGTATGGCGTGTATATACCGGAGGTGCGTTGTTTGCAACTTTCTTCGGAGATGATTCTGTGGACGGTTATGAGCCAGAAGAATGGGTTGCATCGTCAGTAAGAGCAATTAATAAAGAAAGCAAAGGGGAAAAAGAAGGCGTATCTTGTGTAAAGGGTACAGAACTTTATTTTGATGATTTGCTAAAAAAATATCCCAAAGAAATGTTGGGAGACAGAGAAGAATTTGGTGTTTTGATTAAGTTATTGGATAGTGCCATTCGTTTGCCAATTCAAGCACACCCAGACAAAGAATTTTCGAGAAAATACTTTGATAGCGAGTATGGAAAAACAGAAAGTTGGATTGTTCTCGAAACAAGACCGGGAGCAGCACTTTATTTTGGATTCAAAGACAAAATAACCAAAGAACAGTTTGCTAAGGCAGTAGAGGCAAGTGAAAACGACAAAAATGTTATGGAGCCGTTGCTCAACAGAGTAGACGTGCAACCTGGAGATGTATTTCTGGTGCCGGCACGTATGGTCCATGCTATAGGTCAAGGATGTTTGATACTGGAAATTCAAGAACCTACGGACTTTACAATTCAGCCGGAATATTGGTGCGGAGAGTATCATCTAAATGAAAAAGAGATGTATATTGGGTTAGATCCAGACCGTGCTTTGGATGTGTTTGACTACGAAACCTGTGGTGAGGAAGCAGTTTTAAAAGGAAGATGTTATCCAAAGATTATTAGCCAAACAGACGGCTGTCTGACAGAGGAATTGGTAGGTTATGAAGACACGCCATGCTTTGCAGTTCAGAGGTATACGATTACATCAGGAGAACAAACGCTGATACACGCTCCGGCTGTATACGTTGTTACAGAGGGTGAAGGGACTGTTACGTGCAACGGGCAGAGTAATTCCGTTAAAAAGGGAGACTATTTTTTCCTGCCATATGTGGCGAAAGAAAAGACTATTTTGCAAGCAGACAGTAAATTGCAGGTTGTGGTTTGCCTGCCTCCTGATTTGCAAAAGAAATAAGAGAGAGAAGAGATGAAATTAAAATTATTTCACAAAGGATTTAATTATTCACAAGATGGCAAAGGAAACCGGTTGGTATACCATTTGCAAGGGTGTAATTTATCCTGCCCGTGGTGTGCCAATCCGGAGGGAATGGATGCAGAGGGTCCTGATACCTTTAGTATGACCGTTGAAGAACTCTGTGATGAGGCTATACGAAGCAAGCCTATGTTTTTTGACGGTGGTGGCGTAACGTTTACCGGAGGAGAAGCCACCTGTCAATTTGCTACATTAAAAGAGATTTTGACACGGTTAAAGAGTATGGGCATATCGACTGCGTTAGAGACAAACGGAACATCGAAGAGACTGCCGGAATTATTTCCTGTGTTGGATGAATTGATTATGGATTTTAAACATTATGATTCCAAAATGCATAAAGAGGTTATGGGATTGGGGAATGATGTTATAAAGGAAAACTTGGAACGGGCATTGGCAGAACATCCAAATGTACTAGTAAGAATTCCTTTGATTGGTAAGGTGAACGCCGATGAACATGATATTGAACACTTCATAGCATTTTTTAAAAGGTACCATATTTCAAATGCACGATTTGAATTGCTGCGTTATCACGAATACGGAAAAGAAAAGTGGGCGAAATGTGGGAAAAAATATGTGGTTCAGGATGCTTTTGTATCAGAAGATGTGCGAATCAAATATGAAAATGAAATGCGTATGCAAGGTTTAAATATAGTGAGAACATAAGGAGGAACAAACGATGTATCAAGTTCACAAAGCTGAGCAGATTACTGCCATGGCAAAAGAATTATTTAAAGAGGAAAGAGCAAAACAGAGATTAGATGGTTGGTTCTTGGCGAGGGAAATTGTGTGCAACCATGCAGAGGACTTTCAAGGTTATTCCAGAGAAATGCGTGCGGCTAAAGAACTGCAGGCAATTTTATGCGAATTACCACTCTCTATCAGCGAACATGCGATTTTTGCAGGAAGTCAATCGGATGCATTTGCACGCAGTTATGCGCTGATTAATCCAGCCTTTCAGGTAGAGACATTTTCGGGTTATTGTGATCCGACAGCAGTATTTGGCGATATAGAGCCAAATGAGGAATTCACACAAGAACGTATTGCGCGTGTGCGTGAGTTTACGAAAAACTCAGACTATGTGCGTACATTAACAGAGGTCTATGATAAATATGGGGACTATACTGCAGAGGTAGCATTTTTTATTGAACAGGTGACAGGTCATATTATCCCAGATTTCCGTCCTGTTTTAGCCTGTGGTTTAAATCGTATTATCAGTGAATTAGAACAGAAGATTGAGAAAGAGACAGACGCTGTAAAGAAGGATAATTTTGCTGCTATGAAATTAACACTTCAAAGCGTGATAGGGTTGGCAGAAAGATATGCTCAGATTGCTAGTGAACAAAAACAAACAGCAACGGGAGTAAGAGCAAAACAATTGGAATTGATGGAAAGTACTCTTCGCAAAGTTCCAATGTATGGATGTGATACACTTTATGAAGCGATTCAATCCTATATGTTATTGTGGCAGGTAATGTGTTTAGAACAGGCTCCGAACCCATTTGCATTTTCAGTAGGAAATGCGGACCGTATCTTTGAACCATATAGAGCTAAAGAAAATTTATCCAGGGAAGACGCAGCAGCTCTTTTGAAACATTTATTAGTATTTTATAACGTAGGAGACCGTAGCTGGGCGATTTCTCAAAACTTGCTTATTAGTGGAAAAGATGTGGATGGAAATGACCTGACAAATGAGACATCCTATGCATTGATGGATGCATATTTGGACATGAATTTGCCACAACCAATTCTGTCTACTAAATTACATAAGAATACACCGGATGAATTATATGAGGCTATGGGACGTTTCTTCTTCTCACCTGGCGTACTGACACCATCGCTCTTTAATGACGAATCTGTATTCAAGAATTTGAAGAGCCATGGGGTAATTGATGCAGATTTGGCAGATTATGCGGTTGCAGGATGTCAGGAGCCATTGATTATGGGAAAAGACAATGGTAACACAACGAATAGCTGGATGAATATGGCAAAAATATTAGAGCTGACATTGAATGCCGGAAGATCCATGATTACAGGGAAGACGATTGAAGAAACAGAAGAGGTTCCAGCACTTGAATTACTCACAAATATTCGCGAGCGTTTTTATGAAAATATGGAACATTATATTGATTTGATGTGCGAAGCAGCTAATGGAGCGTCAAAAGCAATCAGTTATCTTCCTGTTCCGTTTTTAAGTGTGTTTATGGGTGGAGCCGAGTCAGGTTACGATATGCGAGATACGGAACATCAGGGAACGCCATACAATGGAAGCGGCTGCTTGATTCATGGTTTAAGTGTTGTAGCAGATTCCTTCGTTGCAATTGATAAGTTATTGGCAGAGCGTCCGCAAGATGCGGAAAATCTATTGAAGGCTTTAAATGTAAACTTTGAGGGCTACGAAGAACTGCATGCGTTTTTGAAATCTGCACCAAAATTCGGTAATAACATTCCGGAAGCTGACAAAGAAGCAAGTGATGTTGCAGCAAAAGTTTCAGATATGGTAAGAGCCCATAAGAATTATTTGGGTAATCCATTCCGTGCTGACTGGGCAAGTCCGACAACTCATCTTACATATGGATACTGGGTAGCAGCGACACCGGACGGACGTAAGGCGCGTGAACAACTGAACTATGGTGTAGACCCATTGTTTGGAGATGCAGACCAGGGTATGGGATTCCGCATGTTGTCAAATATGCAATTACCATTTGATAAGATGGACGGAGGATACGCTTCGCACTTTGGTATTAATCCGAGGTTATTCACAGCACCTACATTGGAAGGAAAAGGATTGGATTTTGCAAAACGAGTAATCAAGCCGTTGTTCTTTAATGCGGAAAATCCGGCAAACGTAGCACCGTTTTATATTTATGTGAATGTGACGACTCCGGACACGCTTCGTAAAGTGTTGGCGGAACCGAAGAAGTATGCACCAACCGGCGTATACATTATGAGAATTCACGGTACGTTTGTGAATTTCTTAGATTTATCACCGGATATTCAACAAGATATTATCAAACGTTTGGATTTAGAATCGACAAAAATGTAGGGAGAATACTTATGCATATTATAGGTTTAGATATTGGTACGACATCCGTATGTGGAATCTGTTGTGATGCAGAAACAGGAAAGATAGTGGAAACAATTACTGTTCCGAATAACACTGTTATTCCAGGTGAACATGCATGGGAAAAGATGCAGAATGCGGAAAAACTTATTAAGATAGTAAAAGAAATAGCGGATAAGTTGTTAGAAAAAACACCAGATGTTTGTAGCATCGGAATAACAGGACAGATGCATGGTATTGTTTATCTAGATTCATGTGGGAAGGTGGTAAGTCCCCTTTATACATGGCAGGATGGTAGAGGTGACCAACCGTACACGGGGGGAAAGACCTATGCCGGATGGCTGAGTGAACAGACTGGATATCCACTAGCAACAGGGTATGGTTCTGTGACGCACTTCTATAATACAGTAAATGGACTTGTTCCGGATAATGCAACAACCTTTTGTACTATTCATGATCTAGTGGCAATGGTTTTAGCAAATGCAACACGACCAATCTTACATCCGTCAGATGCCGCAAGTTTTGGATTGTATGATTTGCATATCAATCAGTTTGATGCAAAAGCAATTGAGAAGGTAGGCATGGAACCAAGATTTTTTCCAGAGGTGCAAGATGGATACCAAATGTTGGGAAAAACAGCGCAGGGTATTCCGGTTTCGATAGCAATTGGAGACAATCAGGCGAGTGTACTTGGTTCTGTTAGTGATATGGAAAATAGCATATTAGTTAATGTTGGGACCGGAAGTCAGATATCTTGTATTGTCAAGGGGCTACCGGAAAATTGCGATATGGATTGCAGACCTTTGGTGGACGGGCTTTATTTATTGGCAGGTTCCTCGCTGTGTGGAGGACGAGCCTATGCAATTCTAGAAAAGTTTTTGCGAGAGACGGCTATGCTGGTGACAGGATTAGAAATAGACAGTGCCTATTCCGCTATGAATCAGGCAATGGAAAACTATGTCGCATCAGAGCAACAATTAATTGTAGACACTAAGTTTAGTGGAACCAGACAAGAACCAAACAGGAGAGGTTCTATCAACAATATCGATATTAGCAATCTGACGATGCCTAACTTATGTGATGGTGTTATGAATGGTATGGTGGGAGAATTGTTTGATTTGTATCAGAAGATGCAATCATTTCTTAACCAACAACCAACCAAAATGGTGGGTTCCGGAAACGGAATTCGTTTAAACACCCATCTGGCTGAGCGTTTTGTAAAAACGTTTAGAATGTCACTTTCTATTCCTTTGCATAAAGAGGAAGCGGCTTTTGGAGCCGCACTGTTTGGATTAACAATGGCGACATGCATGTCAAACATAAAGAAAGTACAGCAGTTGATTCGATATGAGTAAATATAAGCTACAAGAGTAAGAAATTACATGACCTTGATTATGTGCCCGCTTTATACTATGCTATGTGAAAGGTGGTGATGTTTATGAAAATTTTATTTCTAGGTACAGGTGCAAGCGATTGGGATCCAACCTGTGATTACGATAATCCTGAGTACAGACGAAACGCATCAGCTCTCATTGATGATGTGTTGCTCATTGATCCCGGTCCGTGCGTGCAGGATGCGTTGAATACGTTTAATATTGATGTTAAGAAAATTCGTTATGTGATTAATACGCACACTCATGCTGACCATTTCGATGAGGATACGCTCGAGTTTTTAACTGCAAACGGTGCTGAATTTATTGAGTTTTCCTCGGGAGAGGTTAAAAAAATAGGAGAGTATGAGATTTCTTCTTTAAAAGGGAATCATAAAATACCGGTAAATCATTTTATTATTTCAGACTCAAAAAGTAGCATTTTTTATGGGCTTGATTCTGCGTGGCTTATGTATGATGAGGTGGCAGAAATTATTAAGCACAGCCCCATAGATTATGCGGTGTTTGACGGAACAATTGGTTTTATAGAAGGGGATTACCGTATTTTTGAGCATTCAAGTCTTAATATGGTTATTATGATGAAAAACACGCTTGAAAAGTATATTAAAGAATTTTGTATAAGCCATATGGCAAAAACTCTGCATACAGGGCATGATGAGCTAGCTGCTGAGATGCGCAAGTATGGTATCGAGGTTGCTTTTGATGGCATGGAAAAAGAGTTTTAATTATGTATAAATATGATTTACACATACATACAGCGGAATGTGATAAAATTGGTTGGGCCATTATATCGAACAAAAGATTATTAACAAAGGAGTATTTATGACGAAAATATTATTAGTAAGACATGGAGAAACGACTGCTAATCGTAGTGAAATATTTGCAGGATATACCAACGCACAGTTGCTAGAACGCGGGCGCATACAAGCAAGTCTTACTGCTGCATTTCTAATAAAAAATTATAAGATAGATCAAGTGTATTCCAGTGATTTGGATAGGGCGTATGAAACGGGAAAAGCTGTTGGGGATTTACTAGGAAAAGATGTGATTATAGAAAGTGATATGCGAGAAATCAATGGAGGAGATTGGGAAGGCGTAAAATTTAATGTTCTTTTAGAAGAAGATGCAGAGGCCTATGGAATCTGGTTAACAGACTTAAAAAATGCTCGTTGTACTGGTGGTGAATCTATAGACGAATTGAAAGAGCGTGTGATGAATGCAATGACTAAACTTGCAGAGAAAAACAAAGAGAAGACAATTGTTGTTGTGAGTCATGGAACACCAATTCGCGTCATTGAATGTATGGCGAAGTATGGAAATTTGGATAGATTGTCAGAAGTGCCGTGGGCACCAAATGCAGCTGTGACTGAATTAGAATATAGGGATGGTATCTGGGAATGTATTTCTGCGAACATGGATGAACATTTGGGAGAGGTGCGTACAGTACTGCCTGAAAATATATAAATGAATATAACATGTTAATTATAATATAGGAAATTATGAAAAAAATATACATAAAAAGATTATCCAACGTATCAGCAGATTTCTTATCCAGTTGCTTTAGCAGGATGCAAACCTGGCGTACTTAATAGGATTTCAATTAGAAAGTGTGGGAGAAAGAATGGGCACATTAAAGTGATTCACTCTTTTGAACAATACAGTCGTTTTTTTGTGTTTTTTTATAAAAAAGCATATAGAGTAAAAAAAATCAAGGTGATATAATAAAATAACTATAAAAGTAGACAATATCAAAAAAAGGAGAATGTTATATGAAAAAATTTATTGCTATTTTTCTGGCGCTCATTCTGATGTGTGC
>JAZRON010000010.1:0-13217 GCA_045648725.1 Faecalimonas sp. | reverse complement strand
CTGTTCTTGAATTATTTCTCTTAGAAATTTTCAGGAATTCGTTTTATTGTCATCTATTGTTTAATTATCAATGTTCTCTGTTGTCTCGCGACAGCTTAATTAGATTATCACAACCCAACCCTCTGTGTCAACAACTTTTTTTATTTTTTTGAATTCTTTTTTTGAATCCCCGTTGCCTCGTCAGCAACGAACTTGATAATACCATGTGGTTTACAAAGTGTCAACACTATTTTTGAATTTTTTCGAATCAATTTGTACTATTTTAGATACAATTGTTTTTTATATTTATAACACAAAAGAAATGACGACAAAACGTCATTTCTTTTAATCGTTCTTTCTATATTATATAAGATGAATTGCATCATTAATTGTATTTACACCAATAATTTTTATGCCTTTCATTTCTTTCACCATGCTCATTGAAACTTCCGGCATAATGCATGTCTCAAAGCCCAATCGTTTTGCTTCGGCAACCCGTTGTTCCGGCATGCTTACAGCACGCACTTCACCGCTAAGTCCTACTTCACCAAATACAATTGTCTTTTCATCCACCGGACGATTTCTATGGCTAGATACAAGTGCCATCACAATACCCAAATCAATTGCTGGCTCATTCATCTTAATTCCGCCTGCAATGTTCACATATGCATCTGCATTTGACAGATGTATGCCTGCCCTTTTTTCCAACACAGCCATCAGCAAGTTCACTCGATTATAATCTGTTCCCGCAGCCGTTCTTCTTGGCATGCCAAAGTTACTATTGCATACTAATGCCTGTATTTCCAGTAAGATAGGGCGCGTCCCTTCCATAGAGCAAGCCACTACAGAGCCAGACGCATTTTCAGGCCGTCCACTTAGCATGAATTCCGAAGCATTTTGAACCTCTTCCAGTCCGTTCTGACGCATCTCGAACACTCCTATTTCATTGGTGGAACCAAAACGGTTTTTCACACCACGCAAGATACGATAAGACGCATGGCGATCCCCCTCAAAATAGAGTACAGTGTCTACCATATGCTCTAGTACTCTTGGTCCTGCTACTGTCCCTTCTTTCGTCACGTGTCCCACAATAAAAATGGAAATTCCAAGTCCTTTTGCCAATTGCATAAATACATTTGTGGACTCTCGGACCTGTGACACACTTCCCGGTGCTGATGTGACCTCTTCGCTATACATTGTTTGAATGGAATCGACGATTACCACATCTGGTTTCCGTTTTTCAATTACATTTTTCACAATTTCAAGATTTGTCTCACAGAGCAGCCATAAATCTTCTGTGAACTCTCCCATACGATTGGCCCGTAACTTGATTTGTTTTAAAGATTCCTCTCCGGAAATGTATAGTATCTGTCTTTTCTCTTCGCAAAGCTTCTGACACACCTGTAATAGCAATGTGGACTTTCCAATACCCGGATCCCCTCCTACCAAAATAAGAGAGCCCGGAACAATCCCACCACCTAATACACGGTCTAACTCTTCTATAGAAGTATGTATTCTCTCTTCTCGCTCTGTCTCCACATGCTTTAATGAAATGACTTCTGCCTCTTTCACTTGTCTCAAAGCGTTGCTCTTAGAAACTGTAATCGCTTCTTCCACAAAAGTATTCCACTCCTTACACATCGGACACTGCCCTAACCATTTATTTTCTTCATGTCCACAATTCTGACAGAAAAACACACTTTTCTTTCCTTTTGCCATGTTATATCTCCATTCAATGTTTTCGAAACTAAGAGGACTGCTTTTCTACAGTCCTCTGTTTTTTGGTGAAAATCTAATTTCTTTTTTGAACATACCAACTTCCACTTCCATACCACGAGCAACCTGGCCATTTAAAATAGTTTCTGCCAGTTTGTCTTCCAACTCGGTCTGCATAGCTCGACGAAGAGGTCGTGCACCATATTTGGCATCCGTTCCTTTTTCCACAATAAACTTTTTCACCGAATCGTGAATCGTAAGCCCAATATCTAATTGTTCCTTTGCACGTTGTACCAACTCGCGGCACATCAGGCTTACAATCTTCTTCATATGTTCTGCGCCCAGTGCATGGAATACAATCGTTTCATCAATACGATTCAAAAATTCTGGTCGGAATAGCCTTTTTACTTCCTCCATCACATTGGACTTCATTTTTTTGTAATCGCCTTCTGCATCTTCCTTTGCAGCAAATCCTAACTTTTTCGGTTCTACAATAGCTTTGGCTCCGGCATTCGAAGTCATAATGATTACTGTATTTTTAAAATCTACTTTTCTTCCCTGAGAATCTGTAATGTGGCCATCATCTAATACTTGAAGTAAGATATTGAACACATCTGGATGCGCTTTCTCAATTTCATCAAATAGCACAACAGAATATGGATTCCGGCGTACCTTTTCGCTGAGTTGCCCTCCGTCGTCGTGACCCACATATCCCGGCGGAGAACCAATCATCTTTGACACGCTATGCTTTTCCATGTACTCGGACATATCCACGCGAATCATAGATTCTTCATTTCCAAACAGGGTTTCGGCCAATGCTTTTGATAACTCTGTTTTTCCAACACCGGTTGGCCCCAAAAACAAGAAGGAACCGATTGGTCTGTTCGGACTTTTCAGCCCCACACGTCCTCTCCTCACAGCCCTCGCCACTGCGCTTACAGCCTCTTCTTGCCCTATTACACGTTTGTGAAGGGTTTGCTCTAGTTTTTTCAATTTGGCATTCTCAGATTCTGTTAGCTTCTGAACTGGAATTTTTGTCCATGCAGATACCACTGCTGCGATATCTTCTTCTGTTACCTTGAGTGTACGTTTTGCATTACTGTTTTCCAAACGTTTCTTCATCTGTGCAATCTTCTTGGTAACATTTTCCTGTTCTTGATGAATCATAGATGCTTCCGCAAAATCGCCTTCTTTGATTCTTTCTTCTTTTTCTACTCCCAACTGATGAAGTGTGGCTTCTAATCTATTTAGGTTTTCCGGCACTTTATAGCCTCTCATATTCACCTTTGAGCATGCTTCATCCAAGACATCAATTGCTTTGTCCGGCAAATGGCGATCATTAATATACCGTTCTGACAACTCTATTGCAGCTCTGGTTGCACTTTCATCTATTTTCACATTGTGGTGACCTTCATATTTCGGTTGAATACCAAGCAATATTTTCTCACATAATTCTACGCTAGGCTCTTCCACTGCAATAGGCTGAAATCTTCTTTCTAATGCAGCATCTTTTTCGATTCGTTTTCGATATTCTGCAATTGTGGTAGCTCCTATTAACTGTAGTTCGCCCCGAGCCATAGATGGCTTCAGTATATTGGATGCATCCAAAGCACCTTCTGCTCCACCTGCACCGATAATTGTATGGATTTCATCTAGGAACAGAATCGTGTTTCCATCTGCTTTTACTTCACGTATTAATTTTTTCATACGTTCTTCAAACTCGCCGCGATATTTGGAACCTGCAACCATACCTGATAAATCCAGTGTTAAAATGCGCTTGCCTTTCATATTTTCCGGCACAACACCTTCTGCAATTCTCCTTGCCAAGCCTTCTACAATTGCTGTTTTACCAACACCCGGTTCACCTACGAGACATGGATTATTTTTCGTCCTTCTGCTTAAAACCTGCATAAGACGTTCTATCTCTTCTTCCCGTCCTATAACCGGATCCAATTTTCCTTCTTCTGCTTGCGTCGTTAAATCCGTACTAAACTGTTCCAACATTCCACCCTGTATACGACCACTTTCCATTCCGTCTTCAAAGTAATCCTTTGGATGAACTCCAATTGTTTCCAGAATATCTTCTTGCAACTTTGTCAGATTCACATTTAATGTCACAAGAATCCTTGTGGCCACACAGTCACCGTCTTTCAGCATGGCCAGCAGCATGTGTTCTGTTCCTATCTTTTCGGATTTTAAATAGACTGCTTCCTGATACGCATTGTCTAATAGAAATTCCAGTCTCGGACTCAATTCCGGTGTTTTTTTCTTTACTTCTTGAATTGATGAAATTAATTCATCAATAATTTTAACAATCTTTTCTTCTTCCACATGATTCATGGAAAGGACTTGACCTGCAACCCCGGTAATCTCTTGCTTCAATGCCAGAAGTAAATGTTCTGTTCCAATATATGGATGATGAAACTTTTTCGCAAGGCTTCTGGCTTTATTTAAAACTTGTTCGGCCTGTTTTGTAAAATCTTTCTGCATGTATGACCTCCTGTATTGCCTATTTGTATTCCTCAAATATTTCGTCTACTAAAGCATAGACTTCTTCTCGCGAAATATTCTTACATTTTCCTTTTGCAAGCACGACCGCAAGTTGAGCCTTCATATCATTTAATGCTTGTAGTTTATTCATGTCAATTGCAATAACAGCACCTCGCCTACGGTCAAGTTGGATAATACCTTCTTGCTTTAATACCGTGTACGCCTTATTTACAGTATGCATATTAATACCTATCTCATCTGCTAACTGTCGGACAGACGGAAGCGAATCCCCCTCTCGGAGTTGCGATGTGGCAACTCCCAATATAATTTGATTACGAAGCTGCACATAAATTGCCTCTTCACTGTTATAGTCAATTTTTATTATCATAAATTCACCTTTTCTCGTGTGTTTTGTTATAGCATTATTATAACACGCTTCCTTAATTTGTCCATCCCCATCTTTTGTCAATTTACTTTGTCAAAAAAGAGCATCCTTTCGGATGCCCTTTTTATTACTCATTAAACACTTCACGGTTCAGTACTTTTTCCTGATCTGCAATAATAGTTGTACAAACTGCATCTCCGGTGATATTTACCGCAGTACGCATCATGTCAAGAATTCTGTCAATACCCATAATGAGTGCGATACCTTCTACCGGAAGCCCAACCGATGTGAGCACCATCGACAATGTGACCAACCCAACACTCGGTACTCCTGCCGTACCGATAGATGCCAATGTTGCTGTCACAACAACTGTTGCCAAATTAGCCGGCGTTAAATCAATTCCATACGCCTGAGCAATAAAGACAACTGCTACACCCTGCATAATGGAAGTACCATCCATGTTTACTGTAGCCCCTAGCGGAATAGTAAATGATGAAATCTGCTTTGATACACCCATTTTCTTATGCAATGTATCGATAGACATCGGAATGGTTGCATTTGATGTTGCCGTAGAAAATGCAAATCCCATAACAGGTGCAAATTTCTTAATAAATTTCATTGGGTTCAATCTTGTAAAGACAAACAATAAAATCTGATAAACAACAAAACATTGAATGAATAATGCAATCGTCACACTACCCATGTATTTAATCATTGGTTTAAATGCAGAAAATCCCAAATTTGCAAATGTGCGGGCAATCAAACAAAATACACCGATTGGTGCAATCTTCATAATTGCCATAGTCATTTCCATCATCACATCATTGAATTCACTGAAAAAGTTTGCAACAGTCGACCCCTTACTTCCCAGTTTTGCCAACATAACTCCCACAAATAAGGCAAACACGATAATTGGAAGCATATCTCCACTTGCCATAGACGAAACTGGATTCTTTGGAATAATATTCAACAAGGTGTCAATAAGACTTGTATCCGTTGCAGTTGCCGTCACCTCTGAAGTCTGCACTGCATCCATATCAAGACCCATACCCGGATTAATAACATAGGCTGTGGCAAGAGCAATTACTACCGCTACTGCTGTTGTAAACAAATAGAAAAGCACTGTTTTAATGCCTACTTTTCCAAGCGTCTTTGTATCACCGATTGCCATACTTCCACAAATCAGTGAACAGAACACAAGAGGAACTACCAACATTTGCATCAAACGTATAAACCCTTGACCAACCACATAAAATATACCTTCAATAATAATGGTATCTCGCAAATTTCCTGCAGGCATAAAATAATGGATTCCAACTCCAAGCAACGCCCCTACTATCAATGCCACAAATATCTTTGTAGAAATCCCCATTGGTTTTCTTTCTTTTTTCGCTGCCATTATTCAATTCCCCCTGTCTCATCCAAGTATTCTTTCAATGCTACTCTCCATTCTTTTGGCTCGTCCATGCCGGTCAAACGTAGCATCATATTGTCTAATACGGAATATGCCGGACGGGATTCGTCTTTTGATAATACTGGAACAATTTCTATTTGGTCTGCTTTACCAGCGTATTCTAAAATAGCCTTTGCAAACTCATATCTGCTACAGCTACCCTGACAAACTACATGATATAAGCCAAAGGCATCATGCTCGATAAAATAAGCGATTACTTTTGCCAATTCCTTTGCACTTGTTGGCACTGCGTAGCGATTATTCGGCACTTCCATTACATCTGTTTTTCCCACGTTGCTAAGTACTTCATCCACAAAATCTTTTCCGATTCCATAAATCCAAGAACTTCTGATAATTACAAATCGGTTCAAAAGTTGTGTGAGAAATTTTTCTCCTGCTTCTTTTGATTTCCCGTAAACAGTTTTTGGATGCACTGCATCGAATTCGTTATAAGGTACTTCTGATTCTAAATCAAACACATCATCTGTGGACATCTGAATCACCTTTGCATGTACATCATTTGCTGCTAATGCAATATTTCTCACTCCGATTGCATTTACTCTGTATGCCTCATCTCTATTCTCTGCACAATATGCCACATCTGTAAGACTGGCGCAGTTAATTACTACGTCTGGACGATTCACACGCATATAGCTTTGTACTTCATCTAATTTTGTAATATCTACTTCATTAATATCTGTTGTTAAAAGTTGATACTGTGTACAATCCAATAAATCTGTGAGTGCCGATCCAATATGTCCTTCTGCACCTGTAATCCATACTTTTTTCATAATATAATTCCTCCTGAATTTGTACCACTTTACAATCCATTCTAAAGGATTATTTAAAATTCGTCAACAAAAGAGGGAATGACAAATGTCATTCCCTATACCTGCCTTCTTTTTGGTTCATTTGCTTCTTTTCTGACGTTATGATGCTGATTTTGATTCTCAGGCTTTGTTTTTTGCGTTATGCTATTGAACGTGGCTAGATCTTTCTTTTCTTGCTTGTCTTTCACGATATCACCTCGTAGATAGTATGGGCAAAATGTTTGAAAGTATGCGAATTGCCTACGTTATTCGCGAACACAAGTCACAACCTCAAAAATTCTTCGAATTTTCTCGGTCATGTCTTGCGTTCCAATCAACATCACGCACATAAAAAAGCCCTTGGAATGCAAGCACTCCAGGGCTTTGTATATGCGTATTGTTCGCAGATAACTGCTTATCTCTTTGAAAATTGTGGTGCTCTACGAGCTGCTTTGAGACCGTATTTCTTACGTTCTTTCATACGTGGATCACGTGTTAAGAATCCTGCTTTCTTAAGAACTGGTCTGTATTCAGCGTCTGCTTGTAATAAAGCTCTTGAAATACCGTGACGGATTGCACCAGCTTGTCCTGTGTATCCACCACCATGTACGTTTACTAATACGTCGAATTTGTCAACTGTTTCTGTAGCAACCAATGGTTGACGTACAACAACTTTTAATGTTTCTAATCCAAAGTATTCATCGATATCTCTTTTATTAATTGTAACTTTACCTGTTCCAGGTACTAAGTATACTCTTGCAATTGATTTTTTTCTTCTTCCTGTTCCGTAGAATTTTGCGTTAGCCACTGTTATTTCCTCCTTTTAACCTTTCTTAGAATGATAATACTTCTGGCTTTTGAGCTGCATGTGCATGTTCTGCGCCAGCGTATACATGAAGTTTTTTGATCATTGATCTTCCTAAAGGTCCTTTTGGAAGCATGCCTTTAACAGCAAGTTCAATTACCATTTCTGGTTTCTTAGCCATCATTTCAGCTAATGTTGTTTCTTTCATACCACCTACGTAATCTGAGTGGAGGTAGTAAACTTTTTGTTGTAATTTTTTACCTGTCACAGCAACTTTGTCAGCGTTGATTACGATTACATAATCACCTGTGTCGATGTGTGGTGTATATTCTGGTTTATTTTTTCCTCTTAAAACTTTTGCTACTTCTGATGCTAAACGTCCTAATGTCTGTCCTTCTGCATCAACTACATACCATTTTCTTTCAATCTTATCTGGATTAGCCATGTAAGTTTTCATTGGTTTTCCTCCTAAAATCATTCTTAGTTATTCATTGTTTTCATTTAAATTTATTGGAATCAGTTCACTCCGGGGCATTGGCGCAAACTGCTTCTTTTACTCTCATGCCGTATTATTATATTACGTCAACAACCTCATGTCAAGCACTTTTTTCACTATTTAGCTATGCGACAAATTTATATACATCAAAAAGTGCATAGGAACTATTCCCATGCACTTTTCTTTAAAAATATTTTCTTGCTTCCACTATATCTCTTTCCACTTGTTCCCGAACTTCTTCAAGACTTTGAAAACGAATTACCGGGCGTAGAAAATGGCATATTTCCAACACTACCTTTTTTCCATATATATCTTCGTGATAATCTAAAATATAGGTCTCCACCGTAATGTGTCTATCCTCATCTACCGATGGTCTTCTTCCTATATTGGTAATGGAATTGTAAATCTTGCCGTCTATCTGAATATGTGTTGCATAAACTCCTATTGCAGGAAGGTCACCAAGGGTAACTTGTAGATTTGCGGTAGGCATCCCAACCGTTCTACCAAGTCCTTTGCCGTGTACAACCTCTCCGATTAAGGTGATTGGATAAACCACTTTATTTTCCTGATTCATCATTTATTTCACAACAACTTTTCTAAAGTTTTTCTTTCCTCTTCTTAACACAAGACCTTCTTCCGGAATGTCGCCTGCTGTAAATATTTTCTTAATATCCATTACTTTTTCACCATCTACTGCAACACCGCCTTGCTCTACTGCACGTCTTGCTTCAGATTTGGATGGGACAAGACCACTCTTAAGAAGTATTGTTAAAATGTCAATAGCTCCATCCACAAAATCTGCCGACTCAAGTTCAGCTGTTGGCATATTTGCTGCCGCACCGCTTGAGAATAATGCTCTTGCACTTTCCTGTGCCTTTACAGCTTCTTCTTCTCCATGAACCAATTTCGTCAATTCGTATGCAAGAATTTCTTTTGCCTGATTGAGCTGACTACCTTCCCACGCATCCATCTTGTCAATTTCTTCTAATGGAAGGAATGTAAGCATACGGATACATTTTAACACGTCTGCATCTGCAACATTTCTCCAGTATTGATAGAATTCAAATGGTGATGTTTTATTTGGATCAAGCCATACAGCACCCGACTGTGTTTTTCCCATTTTCTTGCCTTCTGAATTCAGAAGCAATGTAATCGTCATGGCACTTGCATCTTTACCCAATTTGCGGCGAATCAATTCTGTACCGGCAAGCATGTTACTCCACTGGTCATCGCCACCAAATTGTAAGTTACAGTCATATTTTTGGAATAATGCATAGAAGTCATAACTCTGCATAATCATATAGTTGAATTCCAAGAAGCTAAGTCCTTTTTCCATACGTTGTTTGTAACATTCAGCCGTCAACATACGATTTACGCTGAAATGTGCACCAACTTCACGCAATACATCAATGTAGTTCAAATCCATCAACCAGTCAGCATTGTTTACCATTAAAGCTTTGCCTTCTGAGAAATCAATAAATTTGCTCATTTGCTGTTTGAAGCATTCGCAGTTATGTTTAATCGTTTCTTCTGTCATCATCTGACGCATGTCGCTTCTGCCCGATGGATCACCAATCATGGCTGTACCGCCGCCGATTAATGCAATTGGTTTGTTTCCTGCCATCTGAAGACGTTTCATTAAACAGAGTGCCATAAAGTGCCCTACATGAAGGCTGTCCGCTGTCGGGTCAAAGCCAATATAAAATGTTGCTTTCCCATTGTTTACTAAATCTTTGATGAGTGTTTCATCTGTTACTTGGGCAATCAGTCCTCTTGCCTGTAATTCTTCATAAATTCCCATTTTGTTTTCCATTCCTTATTTTTCCAATTCCGCGTAAGCTGCTGCATCGCATACAACAGTCACGTCTGGATGCATCTGTAAAATTGATGCAGGTACCTTTGGCGTAACCGCACCTGTAAATGCTTTTTTCACAATTGCTGCTTTATCTGCACCACTTACAACCACAAGAATCTTTCTTGCCGCCATAATTGTTCCAATTCCCATTGTATAAGCTTGACGTGGAACATCATCGATAGAAGCGAAGAATCTCTTATTTGCTTCAATTGTGCTTTCCTGCAAATCTACACAATTTGTCTCTTTTGCAAATTGGTCAGCCGGTTCATTAAAACCGATGTGTCCATTGTGTCCAAGACCTAATAATTGTAAATCAACACCGCCCAATGATTTGATTAATGTTTCGTAGTTACCGCATTCTTCTTCAGCGTCTTCCACTTCACCATTTGGCACATGTGTTCTTGCTTTATCAATATTAACGTGATTAAAAAGATTATCATTCATGAAATAGTAATAACTTTGGTCATTTGTTCTTGGCAGTCCTCTGTATTCATCCAAGTTCACTGTTGTGATATCAGAGAAATCAATATCCCCATTGTCGCATTTTTTAATTAATTCTTTGTATGTCCCAATTGGAGAAGAACCTGTTGCCAAACCTAATACACTGTTTGGTTTTAAAATCATTTGCGCTGCAATAATATTTGCTGCCACCTTACTCATTTCATTATAGTCTGCTGTTTTAATAATTTTCATTTTAATCGACTCCTTTTTTTATTTATGTATTACAATACTTTTTTATAATATCGCTTTTTTTTTTTGATTGCAACATTTTTTTAATACTATTTAGCCACTAAGCTCGAATTTGCCATATAGCTGAATAGTAACAAAAAAAGAGTTCCGCCTTTGCGGAACTCTTTGATATACACTCTTATACAAGTTCAAGAAGAACTTCCATAGCAGCGTCACCTTTACGTAAACCAATTTTTACGATTCTTGTGTAACCACCGTTACGGTTTTCATATTTAGGAGCAATTTCTGTGAATAATTTTTCCACTAAATCAACTTCTTTTGCGTTTCTCTTCTTGCCATCTTTTACTTCAACTACCGGATAAAGAACTTTTAACATTTGTCTTCTTGCATGTAATCTAGATGGTTTATCTTTTTTGATTGTTTTTTCAACTTCATCATAAACAGTAACTTTCTTACCATCTACAACTTCTTTTACTCTCTTACCATCTTTGTCTTTACGTGCAACTTTTGCTGTTACAGTAACTTCTTCGTAGTTGTCTCTTTCTTTTACTGCTAATGCAATAAGACCTTCAGCAACTTTTCTGATTTCTTTTGCTTTAGCTTCTGTTGTAACAATTTTACCATTTGCAAGCAATGCTGTTACTTGGTTTCTGATTAATGCTTTTCTTTGGCTTGCTGTTCTGCCAAGTTTTCTATATTTTGCCATTTTTCTTTTCCTCCATTTGACACGTGGTTATGCTTCTTCGGGCTTACTAGCCATGTGCTCCTACTGTACACATCGGATTTATCAGTAAGATTACTCCTCTCCTTGACTTAACTCCAAGCCAAGTTCTTTTAATTTTGCTAACACTTCTTCTAATGATTTACGCCCAAGGTTACGAACTTTCATCATATCTTCAGAAGTTCTGTTTGTTAATTCCTCAACTGTATTGATACCAGCTCTCTTCAAGCAGTTATATGAACGAACAGAGAGTTCTAATTCATCAATACTCATTTCTAATACTTTTTCTTTTTCATCGTCTTCTTTTTCAATCATAACTTCTGCTGCCTGAGCAACTTCTGATAAGTCGATGAATAATTTCAAGTGTTCGTTAAGTACTTTTGCAGCTAAGCTAACTGCTTCGTCCGGAACTAATGTACCATTTGTATATACATCGAGTGTTAATTTGTCAAAGTCAGTGATTTGACCTACACGTGTGTTTTCTACTGTAAGATTTACACGTTCTACTGGTGTGTAGATAGAATCAATTGGAATCACACCGATTGGTAATTCGTCATTTTTATTCTTATCTGCACTTACATATCCTCTGCCCTTTGTAATTGTAAGTTCCATGTATAATTTGCTGTCAGCTCCTCCATTAAGAGTTGCAATAACAGTTTCTGGGTTCATGATTTCGATGTCTGGATCAACTTGGATATCAGCTGCAGTTACAACACCTTCCCCTTCAAACTCGATATAAGCTGTCTTAGGTTCGTCTGTCTCTGCGCTATTTTTGATAGCCAGTGATTTAAGATTCATCACAATCTCGGTTACATCTTCTTTTACACCTGGAATTGAGCTGAATTCATGTAAAACTCCATCGATTTTTACATGTGAAATAGCTGCTCCTGGCAATGAAGAAAGCATGATTCTTCTTAAAGAGTTACCGAGAGTTGTACCATAACCTCTTTCTAAAGGCTCCACAACAAATCTTCCATATGTTTTATCTTCTGAAATCTCAGTGATTTCAATATTTGGTTTGTTAAAATCAAACATTACAAAGCCCTCCTTTTGGGTTAATTGGTTTGAATCCTAATTATTATTTAGAATATAATTCGACGATTAACATTTCGTCTACTGGAACATCGATTACTTCTCTTGCTGGAAGCTCTTTTACAGTTCCTTTTAAGCTTTCAGCGTCAACATCTAACCATTCCGGAACTAATCTTCCGCCTGTTACTGCTGTGATTTCAGCATATCTTGGTGAAGATTTTTTAGCTTCTTTAATTTCGATTACGTCACCAGCACTTACTAAGTATGATGGAATATTTACTTGTTTTCCATTTACTAATACATGCTTGTGGTCAACGATTTGTCTAGCTTCTTTTCTTGTTCTGGCGAATCCCATACGGAATACTACGTTGTCTAATCTTGATTCAAGAAGAATCATAAGATTATCACCTGTCATACCTTTCATTTTAGAAGCTTTTTCAAAATAGTTTCTGAAAGGTTTTTCTAATACACCATAGATAAATTTAGCTTTTTGTTTCTCACGTAATTGAAGACCATACTCGCTCATTTTTCTATTTGCTCTTTTTGATTGTCTGTTAGATTTTTTATCAATTCCTAAATAGATTGGATCCATACCAAGTGATCTACATCTTTTAAGAACTGGAGTTTTATTTACTGCCATCTTTTATTATCCTCCTATTTAGACTACACTCTTCTACGTTTTGGTGGGCGGCATCCGTTGTGTGGAACCGGTGTTACGTCTGTAATGCTTGTTACATCAATACCACATGCTTGAAGAGCACGAATAGCTGCTTCTCTACCTGAACC
>JAZRON010000009.1:0-6232 GCA_045648725.1 Faecalimonas sp. | reverse complement strand
TCTTTTGAAGCATTATTAGAAGATAAAATCGAATTGAATGTGTTTGACGGTATGATTTTGCCAAATTTAAAAATGGCCGGCAAAAATGAGGCATGCGCATTTTTAAATGAAGAAGGAAGATGTAGTGTACATAGTATTCGTCCGGGAATCTGTAGATTGTTTCCTTTAGGGAGAGTTTATGAAAACGGTGGTTTTCAATATTTTTTACAAATTCATGAATGTAAGAATGAGAATCGTACAAAAGTAAAAGTGAAAAAATGGATTGATACACCTGATTTAAAACAAAACGATCAGTTTGTTTTGGCATGGCATGATTTTGTAGATGAAATTCAAGCCAAGATGATGCAGATTGCAGACGACGAAACATTCAAAAAAGTAAATATGTTTTTACTGCAACAATTTTACATAGAACGCTATCATGAGGAAGATTTCTATACACAATTTGAAGAAAGACTGGTGAGGGCAAAGGCAGTTGTGTCTACACTTATAAAAGCATAATTGGAGAAAATAAATGAAATATTATTTGGCACCGCTTGAGGGCGTTACAACATACGTGTATCGAAATGCTTATCACAAGCACTTTAGACCCATGGATAAGTATTTCACACCGTTTATTGTACCACACAAAGAAAAGAAATTTAGTACAAGGGAAAAGAAAGAATTGTCCCCTGAAAATAATCAGGGGCTTTTTGTAGTGCCACAATTACTTACAAATAATGCGGAAGATTTTTTGAAAACTGCCAATGATATTGTCCAATTTGGATATGATGAAATCAATCTTAATTTGGGTTGTCCATCAGGAACTGTAGTTGCAAAGAATAAAGGTTCTGGATTTTTGGCTTTTCCAGAAGAATTGGAGCGTTTTTTAGATGAAATTTTTGATAGGGCAGACTTCAAAATTTCAATAAAGACAAGAATCGGTAAAGAGAATCCTGATGAATTCTATCATTTGCTTGAAATATACAATAAATATCCAATGGAAGAGTTGATTATACATCCGCGAATTCAAACAGACTACTATAAGAACACACCTAATTTAGAGATATTTGAAGAAGCATATAAACATAGCAAAAATTCCATTTGTTACAATGGTGACATTTTTACGGCAGAGAATTTTTATTCGTTTTCGGAGCGTTTTCCTGAAACAGACACAATTATGCTGGGGCGTGGAATAATAGCCAATCCAGCACTAGTAAATGCAATTGAAGAGGAACGATATATTACGAAGGAGAATTTGTTATCATTTCACAATATGATTTACGAGGAATATCAGAAAATCAGTTCCGGAGAGCGTAATGTTTTGTTTAAAATGAAAGAACTCTGGTTTTATATGGCAAATCTCTTTGAAAGCTCAGAAAAATTAATGAAGAAAATAAAAAAATCTGAGAGATTAAAAGACTATGAAAAAGTTATCCGGGTATTGTTTGAAACTTGTGATTTAAGAAAAGGATAAATATAGATACAATGATTAAAGATTATGTTGCATTTGATTTGGAAACCACAGGGCTCAGTGTTGAAACGGATCAAATCATAGAAATAGGTGCACTAAAAGTAAGAGACGGTAAAATAGTAGACCGTTTTATGGAATTTTTAAGGCCGGACAAGCCAATTTCAAGCATCATCACAGGTATTACGGGAATTACGAATGCTATGGTGGCAGATGCTAGAGAGACCGAAGCAGTTATTTGTGATTTTGTCGAATTTTGTGAAGACGATGTGTTAATTGGACATAACATTATGTTTGATTATAAATTTTGTAAACTATACGCACAGAAATACGGTTTTGTTTTTGAGAAGAGGGGAATTGATACTTTAAAAATTGCCCGAAAAGTACATAAGGATTTTGATTCAAAGAGTTTGGGTGTGTTATGCGAACATTATCATATTACGAACCAGGCTGCCCACAGGGCATATCACGATGCACTTGCAACTGCAAAATTGTATCAATGCATGGCGCATTTTTATGAGTCACAAGATAAGAAGTTGTTTGAGCCAATACAACTTATGTATAAGCAGAAAAAAGTGCAGCCGATTACAAAAAAACAGCTAGATTACATTGGGACACTTTGTAAGTACCATAACTTGTGTCCTGAAAAGAGTGTGAAAGAGATGACAAGAAGCGAGGCTTCCAAATTCATTGATTCCATTATTTCTAAATATGGCATGATAAATTATTAAAACAGGATGATAGAAGATGAAAAACAGACAATTGGTAGTTGGTATTTTGGCACATGTAGATGCTGGGAAAACCACACTTGCAGAAAGTATTTTATATTTAAGTGGAAATATTCGAAAACTGGGAAGAGTGGATCATGGGGATGCATTCTTAGATACTTATGTATTGGAACGTCAAAGAGGTATTACTATTTTTTCAAAACAAGCAGAAGTGGAATGGAAGGAAAAGAAAATTACGCTCTTAGATACACCTGGGCATGTAGACTTTTCAGCAGAAATGGAACGGACTCTGCAGGTACTGGATTATGCTATTTTAGTGATTAGTGGTGCAGACGGTGTCCAAGGACATGTTCAGACATTATGGAAACTTCTGAAACGCTACGAAATCCCGGTGTTTTTATTTATCAATAAGATGGACCAGGAGGGCACGGAGAAGGAAAAACTTTTGGTGGAATTGCAAAAGCGTTTGGATGAAAAATGTATTGATTTTTCAGAAGAACAAGATACGGATGCTTTCATGGAAAATTTGGCGATGTGTGAAGAAACAATGCTTGAAAAGTATTTGGAGGGTGAGATGATTTCGGAAGAAGAAATTCAATCTGCCATTGAAAAGCGACATATCTTTCCGTGCTATTTTGGCTCGGCATTAAAAATGCAAGGCGTAGAAGAGTTTCTAAATGGATTTGAAAAATTCACACTCACGAAAAATTATCCGAATGAATTTGGCGCAAAGGTATATAAAATTTCAAGAGATAAACAGGGGGCAAGGCTTACACATTTAAAAATTACGGGTGGGTCCTTAAAAGTAAAAACACTGTTAAAAGACGATGAAAAAATAGACCAGATACGAATTTATTCCGGAACAGGATATACTACTGTGCAGGAAATTATGGCAGGAAGTATTTGTGCAGTGACAGGTCTTAATACCACCTACAGTGGAGAGGGAGTTGGTATAGAAGCTGCATCCATGTCGCCAGTATTAGAGCCGGTGTTAACATATCAAATATTGTTACCGGAAACTTGCGATGTACATGGAATGTTTTTAAAATTAAGACAATTAGAGGAAGAAGAGCCGGAACTTCATATTGTGTGGAACGAATCTGCAAATGAAATTCATGCGCAGGTAATGGGCCAGATTCAAATAGAGATTCTAAAGAGTATGATTCTGGAACGTTTTCAGACAGAAGTTGAATTCGGTACAGGCAGTATCGTTTATAAAGAAACTATTGAAAATACAGTAGAAGGTGCAGGACATTATGAACCGCTGAGGCATTATGCGGAAGTGAGGCTTTTGTTAGAACCGGGAAAACCAGGCAGTGGATTGGTATTTGATACGGATTGCAGTGAAGATATTTTGGATAAAAACTGGCAGAGGCTGGTTTTGACACATTTGGCTGAAAAGAAGCATAAAGGTGTACTAACCGGCTCTGAAATCACTGACATGAAGATTACTTTAATTAATGGTCGTGCACACTTAAAACACACAGAAGGTGGAGATTTCAGACAGTCCACCTATCGTGCTGTGAGGCAGGGTTTAAAACGTGCAAAAAGCATTTTATTGGAGCCTGTCTATGAATATCAGTTAGAAGTACCTTCTGAGATGATAGGGCGGGCAATGGCTGACCTGCAACGCATGAAAGGGACATTTTCCACACCTGAAATAGATGGTGAGATGGCAATACTCAAAGGAATTGCTCCTGTTGTAACAATGCGTGATTATCAGACAGAGGTAATTGCATATACAAAAGGACAGGGACGACTTTTTGTATCTTTGAAAGGATATGAACCATGTCACAATGCAGAGGAAGTGCTTGCAGAAATTGGTTATGATTCTGAGGCAGACCTTGATAATCCGACAGGTTCTGTATTCTGTTCTCATGGAGCCGGATTTGTTGTAAATTGGGATAAAGTGGAAGATTACATGCACACAGAAAGTCGTGAAAAGATACGAAGAACGCAGGAAACAGTTTCATCTTATGTTGCTCCGCCTACAATCGATGAAGACGAATTAAAGGCCATTTTTGAGCGTACTTATGGGCCGTCAAAACGTGACCGTAATCAATATGATACCACGCGAACTGTATATTCTAACCCAGAAAAGACATCAAAACCAAAGAAGCGTGATGATGTGGAAGAATACTTGTTGGTAGACGGTTACAATGTAATCTTTGCCTGGGATGATTTGCATGAACTTTCAGAAGTGAATATTGAAGGTGCACGTGGAAAACTTATGGATATTCTTTGTAATTATCAAGGTTATAAAAAGAACACTATTATTTTAGTCTTTGATGGGTATAAGGTTCCGGGAAATCAAGGTGAGGTAATCAAATATCATAATATTTATGTGGTTTATACGAAAGAAGCAGAAACTGCTGACCAATATATTGAAAAGGCCGTTCCTGAGATTGCAAGGAAACATCGTGTATCTGTAGCGACTTCAGATGCGTTGGAGCAAATGATTATTATCGGTCAGGGTGCACATCGTATTTCTGCAAGAGATTTGTTGGAGGAAATTAAGATTACAAATCAGCAGATGCGGGAAGAACATATTCAAACAACCAAAGAGGCAAAACAATATTTGTTTGAAGGTTTGCCTGAAAACGTAGCAGAATTTATGGACGATGTCCGTATGGGACGTCGGGAATTTCATGAAATAAATGAGTTAGAAGGAAGTGAATAGTCTATGAATATGTATGACTTAATCGTAAAGAAGAAACGAGGAGAAGAACTTAACGAAGAAGAAATCCGCTATATGATTACGGACTATACAAACGGAAAGATTCCGGATTATCAGATGTCTGCCATGACTATGGCTATTTGTTTTCAAGGCATGACGCCGGAGGAAACAAAGAATCTGACACTTGCCATGGCAGAGAGTGGCGATATGTTGGATTTATCTGCGATTGAGGGCATCAAAGTAGACAAACACAGTACAGGCGGCGTAGGAGATAAAACTTCTCTTGTTTTAGGACCTATGGTAGCTTCTCTAGGAGTGGCTGTGGCTAAAATGTCAGGACGAGGACTTGGTCATACTGGTGGTACAATTGATAAATTGGAAAGTTTCAAGGGATTTCATACCAGCCTTTCCAATGAACAATTTATCAAAAATGTAAATGAGATTCATATGGCAATCGTTGGACAGACTGCAGATTTGGCACCGGCAGATAAGAAGCTTTACGCACTTCGCGATGTGACCGGAACCGTAGATCAATTGTCCCTCATATCAAGCAGTATTATGAGTAAAAAACTTGCTTCCGGAGCAGATGCCATTGTATTAGATGTAAAAACAGGCGATGGGGCTTTTATGAAAACCTTAGAAGATTCTGTTGCCCTTGCCGAAGCAATGGTATCCATTGGAAAACTTGCAGGAAGGAAAATGACGGCAGTGATTTCAGAAATGGACCAGCCTCTGGGGAATGCAGTTGGAAATGCTTTGGAAGTAAAAGAAGCAATTGAAACACTAAGAGGAAATGGACCTGCTGATTTGGTTGAATTGGTACTAACTCTGGGCTCGCATATGGTGTTGGCAGCAGAAAAGTCGAAATCCTTGGAAGAAGCACGAGAAAAATTAGAATTGTCTTTGAAAGATGGATCAGCATTTGAAACGTTCAAAAGATTTGTTGTGGCACAAGGTGGTTTGGAAGATGAAGTTGTACATCCGGAAAAGTTACCTGTTGCAAAATATGTAGAAGATGTTATCTGCACAGAAGAAGGTTATGTTTCAAAAATACAGACAGAGGAAATTGGTCGTATTTCCCTTCTTCTTGGCGGCGGTCGAGAGACGAAAGAAAGCGAAATTGATTTGGCTGTAGGCTTGGTACTCAAGAAAAAGCATGGGGACAAAGTTGCATGTGGAGAATCACTTGCTGAAATTCACGCCAATGATTTGGAAAAACTAGCACTGGCAAAAGATAGACTTTTGAAGGCTTACACAATTATGAAAGAGGAAGTAGAGAAGAAACCGGTCATTAAGAAAGTAATATATTAACAAGGAGTAAATCATTGAACAAACGCACCTATATCTGTATCGACTTAAAATCCTTTTATGCTTCTGTAG
>JAZRON010000008.1:0-20948 GCA_045648725.1 Faecalimonas sp. | reverse complement strand
TATAGAAAATTCTGTATTGACATTTTAAATTACAATATTTATAATTTATATATAAATGAGCGTGGTCCTGCTTTAGTGGACGACTCAAAATAAGTGTTCCCTACTAAGTGGGATAATGATAGTCGCTATATTGGCGGCTATTTTTGTTATATGAACTGTTTTGAAAAAAGTATACAATTACCGAACTAATGTTCTGTACTTTTCTTGTTATATGTGTTATAGTAGAACAGTAAGGTTCAGTGATAAGTTATATTAAGAAAGGGGACGATATAATGATTTATTTTACAAGTGATTTACATTTGGGACATCGTGGCATTATAGAGATGCAAAATCGTCCTTTTAAAAATGTAGAAAACATGAATCGTGCACTAGTTGATAATTATAATGAAGTAGTGCATAAAAATGATACGGTATATTTTCTTGGTGATATAAGCCATCATATGCCGATAGATAGAGTGAATGAATTACTTAGTATGATGAAAGGCAAGAAGATTCTTATCAAAGGAAATCATGACAAAAAATATGATTCTGAATTATTCGAGGAGATTTGTGATTTTAAAACAGTTTCTTTGAATGGACAATATTTTGCGCTAATGCATTATCCTATGTTATCATGGCCGAAGAAGAATAGTGGGAGTATACAGTTACATGGACATATCCATAGTGATGAAAGTTATAATTTGCAGAATAGAGAAGAATGTATTCGAAGATATGATGTCGGAGTGGATGCAAATCAATTTCGACCGGTATCGGTCAAACACATTTTAGAATTTTATACATGTGCGAAAGGGTGAGAAAATAATGGAGATAACAAAACAGATGGAAATGGTCTTATATCATTCAGAGCAAAATGATGTAACTGTTAATGCCATTATTAAAGACGAAAATTTGTGGATTACGCAGAAAGCAATGGCGGAATTGTTTGGAGTAGATAAATCTGGGATTAGTCGTCATTTGTCGAATATATTTAAATCCGGTGAATTAGATGAAAAAGTGGTTGTTGCAAAAATTGCAACAACCACTCCTCATGGAGCAATGGAAGGAAAGACACAGAATTCTCCGACAAACTATTATAATTTGGATGCGATTATTTCGGTAGGGTATCGTGTTGATTCTAAACAAGCTACACAATTTCGGATTTGGGCAACAAATATATTAAAAGAATATATGGTTAAAGGCTTTGCAATTGATGATGAACGTTTGAAACAAGGAAAAACTTTATTTGGAAAAGATTATTTTCGCGAATTGTTGGAAAGAGTTCGATCAATCAGAGCAAGTGAAAGACGTATTTGGCAGCAAATTACAGATATTTTTGCAGAATGCAGTATTGATTACGATAAAAATTCAGAGATTACTCATAAGTTTTATGCTACAGTTCAAAATAAGTTTCATTATGCAATTACAGGAAAAACGGCTGCAGAGATTGTTTATGACATGGCTGACCATACTAAAGACCATATGGGATTGACAACATGGAAAAATGCACCGGATGGTCGAATTTTGAAGTCAGATACACCCGTTGCTAAAAACTATTTGGGAGAAAAGCAAATTCGCCAATTAGAACGTGCAGTTGCAGGTTATTTTGATTATATAGAAGATTTGATTGAAAGAGAAAATGTATTTTCAATGAAGGAATTTTCGGACAGCGTTAATGAGTTTTTGGAATTTCGAAAATATGATATTTTAAAGGACAATGGCAAGGTGTCGCATAAGCAGGCTTTAGATAAAGCATATCAAGAATATGAAGTGTTTAACAGAACACAGCCGATAGAGTCCGATTTTGATAGAGTTGTTGAATTGATGGGATTAGTGGAGTAAGGGGAAAAGTATGCTTTGAAAGAATATAATGCATACAGCTTGTATAAGAAAAATGATGAAGTAATGCGGATATAATATAAAAAAAGTAAAGGATGTTGTATATAAGAGGAGGAGATGCAGATGTACATTCGAAAAATTCAAGTCAAAGATTATGGGGCAATTGAGAAAATTGATTATACGATGCCCTTTAGTGAAGAAGGAAATCCGTTACCAGTTGTTCTTGTAGGGAAGAATGGTACTGGAAAAACATTGTTGTTATCAAATATTTTGCATTCTTTAATAGAAATAAAGCGACAGTTTTATACACAATTATCTGAAGTGTCTGGGAATAATTATTATCGCGTAGGCTCAAAAAAATATATTAGGGAAAAGGAAAATTTCTCTTATTTTAGAGTGGATTTTGATAATGCATATTTTGTAGATCTCATGGTAAAAAATTATGAGTTGTTCAAAACAAGTCTTGATACTACTGCTTACAAAAATATTAATATGGATGATAGTAGATTAAAAGACAATGGATTTTATTCTGATATAAAGAAACCAGAAACAAATGTTTTTAATAAAAATATTTATTTGTATTTTCCAGTGGATAGATATTACATTCCAACTTGGGAAAATACGGAAAATGATAATTTGAGTTTTGTTACTAATGATGATGCGTTAGTAGGAAAAGATCAATTAGGCATAGTGCAATATAATTTGTTGGATGATTTAGAAACATGGTTATTGGATGTTATAATAGATAGAATGTTGTATGAAAGTGAACTTCGTCTATTTGGAATAGGAGATAAAATGGTTCCGTACCAAGAATTTAAGGGAAAAAATACCGATATCCAAAATGCCATAAATAATATATTGACAAAAATGTATTCAAATGAAAAGTATTGTTCTGTACGAATTGGTATATCTTCAAAACATCATAGAAAGATAGCAGTTTTAGGCCGTCTGAAAGATGGAAGAGAGGAAGAAATTTCGCCTAAGTTTTCCAACTTGTCTTCGGGGCAAATAATGATTTTAGGGATGTTTTCATCGATTATTAGAGCATATGATAAAATTAATAATGAAAAACTATTGGATTTCAGTAATATATCTGGTGTTGTATTAATTGATGAAATAGATGCACATTTGCATTCGGATTTATTAAAAGACGTTTTACCGGAATTGGTAAAAATGTTTCCTAAAGTGCAGTTCATAATTAGTAGTCATTCGCCTTTCTTTTTGTTAGGGATGAAAGATCAATTCAATGACGCTTGTGAGTTCGTTGCGTTACCAACAGGAACAGTATTAGATTCTATTCACAAATTTGATGAATTAAGAAAATGCTATTCATTAATTGATGAGAGTTATCAAAGTATTTTAAAAACAAAAGAACAATATGAGCAACAAGTGAAAGATGTTTCCAAACCCTTAATTATTACAGAAGGAAAAACTGATTGGAAACATTTAAAACATGCATTGAAGCTTTTTCAAGATTCGGGAAAATATAAAGAATTAGATGTACGATTTCTTGAATATGATTATGATTTTTCAGATTCTAAATTAGAAACACTTCTAAATCAATTATCAAAGGTTCCAAATTCTAATAAAATTATTGGAATTTTTGATAGTGACAGCGCTACCGGTAGTGCCTATAGTGGAGTGAAGAATTTAGGGAACAATGTATATGGATGTTGTATAACCGATACACTTGGTTACAATTGTGGGATATCCATTGAACTTTTATATTCTAGAGAAGATTTGACTAGAGAAACAGAAGATAAGAGAAGAATATATTTGAGCGATGAATTCACAGAAAAATCGTATCAACTCAAGAATAATCCTCAAATTGTTTGCCATAGTGGTACATTAAAAGATGCCTTTAAAAGAAAAATAATTAAAGTTGTAGATTCTGATGTATATGATTCAGAAGAAAATAGTTTGGCTTTATCAAAGGCAAACTTTGCAAACTATATTTTGAATAATCAGGCACCATTTGATAAAGTTTCTGTTGAAGGATTTGAAGACGTTTTTTCAGTGATTGAAAACATTGTAAATACGTAGGTTTTGTTTTATAGAAAATATAGAGTTTTTTAATTGAATGTTAATAAAAATGAAGCAGTTGATGAGTATGTGTTGGAATACTTTGCATTGTTTACGATTATTGTTTTGTGACTTTTATTCGTAATTCACTCGAAAAACACGATTCGGGATGCTCAAGTAGGCACTTTCATTACGAATCTCATTACGAATGATTGCCTAATATACAACTTTTTCAAAAGTCACAAGTAGGAGAAATGCTATGGACCAATTTGTTCTAAAATCAGAATACAAGCCAACCGGTGACCAACCGCAGGCCATAGAAGCCCTTGTGAAAGGCTTTCAAGAAGGCAACCAATGCCAGACACTTCTCGGTGTAACAGGTTCTGGTAAGACATTTACAATGGCGAATATTATTGAAAAACTGAATAAACCAACCTTGGTAATTGCACATAACAAGACCTTGGCGGCTCAACTTTATGGAGAATTCAAGGAATTCTTCCCGGAGAATGCGGTGGAGTATTTTGTGTCCTATTACGATTACTACCAGCCGGAAGCTTATGTTCCATCATCAGACACTTATATTGCGAAAGATTCTTCCATGAACGATGAGATAGATAAGTTGCGTCACTCCGCAACTGCGGCATTATCGGAACGGCGTGATGTTATTATCGTAGCCAGTGTGTCTTGTATCTATGGACTTGGTTCGCCAATCGATTATAAAGAGATGGTAATCTCCCTTCGCCCAGGTATGATAAAGGACCGTGACGAAGTCATAAAGAAACTTATAGAGATTCAATATGACCGCAACGAAATGGATTTTAAACGTGGTACTTTCCGTGTACACGGTGATGTATTGGAAATCTTTCCGGCTTATTCTGAGAAGGTTGCCTATCGTATCGAGTTTTTTGGGGATGAAGTGGATAGAATTACGGAGATAGATGTGCTTACGGGTTCTATTATTGATGCTATCGGACATGTGGCTATTTTCCCTGCATCACACTATGTTGTGTCACCGGAAAGTATGAATAAGGCGACTGCAGCTATCGAAGAAGAATTAGAGGAACGTGTAAGATATTTTAAGAGTGAGGATAAACTATTAGAGGCACAGCGTATTGCTGAGCGAACCAATTTTGATATAGAGATGATGCGTGAGACGGGTTTTTGCTCGGGAATTGAGAACTATTCCAGACATTTGACTGGATTGGAACCGGGACAACCGCCACACACATTGATTGATTATTTTCCGGATGATTTTTTGATTATGGTGGATGAGTCTCACATGACCATTCCTCAGATTGGAGCCATGTATTCGGGTGACCAATCTAGAAAATCCACGTTGGTAGACTATGGTTTTCGCCTGCCATCGGCAAAGGATAACAGACCGCTGAATTTTCAGGAATTTGAAGGTAAGGTAGACCAGATGCTCTTTGTGTCTGCCACACCGGGAAAATATGAAGAGAATAATGAACTTCTACGCGTAGAGCAGATTATCAGACCAACGGGACTTTTAGATCCGTTAGTAGAAGTTCGCCCAATCGAGGGTCAGATTGATGACTTGATAGGTGAAGTGAATAAGGAAGTAAAGAATAAAAACAAGGTTCTGATTACTACGCTTACCAAGCGTATGGCAGAGGATTTGACGGACTATATGCGAGAACTGGGTATCCGTGTAAAGTATCTCCATTCGGACATTGATACCTTGGAGCGAACAGAGATTATTCGCGATATGCGTCTTGACGTATTTGATGTTTTAGTTGGTATCAACTTGCTGAGAGAGGGTCTTGACATTCCGGAGATTACCCTTATTGCCATCTTGGATGCAGACAAAGAAGGTTTCCTTCGTTCGGAGACTTCTCTGATTCAGACCATTGGACGTGCGGCCAGAAATGTAGACGGCCATGTTATTATGTACGCGGATACCATTACGGATTCTATGCATCGGGCAATCAGTGAGACGGAGCGTAGAAGAAAAATTCAGATGCAGTATAATGAAGAACATGGAATTACGCCTCAGACTGTTAAAAAGGCAGTACGTGATCTCATCAGCATTTCCAAGAAGGTTGCGGCAGAAGAACTTCGTATGGCAAAAGATCCGGAATCCATGAGCAGAGAAGAGTTGGAAAAACTTATAAACGATGTGTCAAAACAGATGAGAAAAGCGGCAGCAGAACTCAACTTCGAAGCTGCAGCTCAGTTACGTGACAAGATGATAGAGCTTAAGCAGATGTTGCAAGAGTTAGATTAAAATAGGAGACAAACAAACCAAATGAAACAATTTATTAAGATTCGTGGAGCAAACGAACACAACTTGAAAAATATAGATGTGGACATTCCCCGTGACCAATTGGTGGTTTTAACGGGGCTTAGCGGTTCCGGAAAATCATCCCTGGCATTTGATACCATTTATGCGGAGGGGCAAAGAAGATATATGGAATCCTTGTCTTCTTATGCAAGACAGTTTTTGGGCCAGATGGAGAAACCAAATGTGGAAAGTATTGAAGGTCTTTCACCAGCTATTTCCATCGATCAGAAGTCGACAAATAGGAATCCACGTTCTACGGTAGGAACGGTTACGGAGATTTATGATTATTTCCGATTATTGTATGCAAGAATCGGGATTCCTCATTGTCCCAAGTGTGGAAAAGAGATAAAAAAACAGACGGTGGACCAGATGGTAGACCAGATTATGGAGCTGACCGAGGGGACAAAGATTCAGCTTTTGGCTCCGGTTGTACGTGGGCGTAAGGGTCGACATGAGAAATTATTTGAACGCGCTAAGAAGAGCGGTTACGTGCGTGTGCGTGTGGATGGCAATCTATATGAATTATCTGAGGAGATTGTTTTAGATAAAAATATCAAACACAACATTGAAATCGTTGTGGACCGTCTTGTAGTTCGTCCGGGAATTGAGAGACGTATGACGGATTCTGTTGAAAATGTACTTGCATTGGCAGAGGGGCTTATGATAGTGGATGTGATTGGTGGCGATGCCATGAATTTCAGCCAAAGCTTCTCGTGTCCGGATTGTGGTATCAGCATTGAGGAAATTGAGCCGAGAAGTTTTTCTTTTAACAATCCTTTTGGGGCTTGCCCGGATTGTTATGGGCTTGGATATAAGATGGAATTCGATATTGAACTGATGATTCCAGACCAAAGTCTTAGTATTTCTGAAGGAGCCATTGTTGCAATGGGCTGGCAATCATGTACAGATACGAGCAGTTTTACTGGTTCTATTCTTGATGCACTCAGCAAGGAATATCATTTCTCGCTCAGTACACCATTTCAGGCTTATCCGGATGATATCAAGAATATTTTGATTTACGGGACCAATGGAAAAACAGTGAAAGTTCACTATGTTGGTCAAAGAGGAGAAGGCTTTTATGATGTTGCTTTTGAAGGATTAATTAAAAGTATGGAGCGTCGTTATCGGGAGACTGCTTCTGAAACCATGAGGGCAGAATATGAAACCTTCATGAGAATTACACCATGTCATGAGTGTGGTGGGCAACGATTAAAACAGAGTTCACTGGCTGTGACGGTCGGTGATAAGAATATCGCGGAAGTTACAGAATTATCTATTGTGAAGCTCCAAGAATTTTTAAACAACCTGACGCTTACAAAGACACAAGAAATGATAGGCGCACAGATTCTGAAAGAAATCAAATCCAGAATTGGATTCTTAATGGACGTAGGTCTGGATTATCTCACACTTGCCCGTGCTACAGGAAGTTTGTCCGGTGGTGAAGCCCAGCGTATCCGTCTTGCTACTCAGATTGGTTCCGGGTTGGTAGGCGTGGCATATATTTTAGACGAACCAAGTATTGGATTGCATCAGAGAGATAATGACAAGTTGTTGAATACGTTGAAGCATCTGCGTGATTTGGGAAACACACTGATAGTGGTGGAACATGACGAAGATACCATGTTTGCTGCAGACTATGTGGTGGACATCGGTCCGGGCGCCGGAGAACATGGTGGACATGTTGTGGCAGCAGGAACGGCGGAGGAAATCATGCAGTGTCAGGAATCGATTACAGGTGCATACCTTAGCGGACGCCAGAGGATTCCGGTTCCGGAAGTAAGAAAAGAGCCTACAGGCTGGATTAAGGTTGTGGGGGCTGCAGAGAATAATCTGAAGAATATAGATGTGGAATTTCCACTGGGTGTTATGACCTGTGTGACAGGTGTATCTGGTTCGGGAAAAAGCTCTTTGGTCAATGAGATTGTTTACAAAACCTTAGCGAAGAAGTTGAACAGAGCAAGAACAATTCCTGGAAGGCATAAGAAAATAGAAGGAATTGAACAGTTGGATAAGGTGATTAATATTGACCAGTCCCCAATCGGACGTACTCCACGTTCTAATCCGGCCACCTATACGGGCGTATTTGATCAGATTCGTGATTTGTTTGCGGCAACGGCTGATGCAAAGGCTCGTGGTTACAAAAAGGGACGTTTTAGCTTTAATGTAAAAGGTGGAAGATGTGAAGCTTGCTCAGGTGATGGTATTTTGAAAATAGAGATGCATTTTCTACCGGATGTTTATGTGCCATGCGAGGTGTGTGGTGGAAAGCGTTATAACCGAGAAACACTGGAAGTGAAGTATAAGGGAAAAAGTATTTTCGATGTGCTGGATATGACGGTGGAAGAAGCGTTGAAGTTTTTCGAAAATGTGCCAAGTATCCGTAGGAAGATTGAGACATTATATGATGTGGGGCTTTCCTATATTAAACTTGGACAACCATCGACTACCCTTTCCGGTGGAGAAGCCCAACGTATTAAGTTGGCAACAGAACTTAGCAAGCGCAGCACAGGAAAGACAATTTATATTTTGGACGAGCCGACTACAGGACTGCATTTTGCAGATGTGCATAAGTTGACAGAGATTTTACAACGGCTTACGGCGGACGGGAATACAGTAATTGTAATAGAGCATAATCTAGATGTAATTAAGACTGCAGATTATATTATTGACATCGGTCCAGAGGGTGGCGACAGAGGTGGAACTATTGTGGCCCAGGGAACCCCTGAAGAAGTTGCGAAGAACAAAAACTCGTATACTGGTTATTATATTAATGAAATCCTTAGGAAATGCTAAAAAAACCAAAAAAACTCTTTCCATTTATTACAAATTCAATTATAATATTGTAGATATGTGAATAAAACGAAAGATGATAAATAGATAAATGCGTTGAAAGGAGAAATCAGATGTCAGTAGCAGATATCGGAATTGATTTGGGAACCGCCAGCGTTCTCGTGTATGTAAAAGGAAAAGGTGTAGTTTTAAAAGAACCTTCAGTAGTTGCTTTTGACCGTGACACCAATGCAATCAAAGCAATCGGCGAAGAGGCAAGATTGATGCTTGGTAGAACACCGGGAAATATTGTTGCAGTGAGACCACTACGTCAAGGTGTTATTTCAGATTACACAGTAACAGAAAAAATGATTAAGTACTTCGTACAAAAAGCAGTAGGTACTCGCATTTTCAAAAAACCTCGTATCAGTATTTGTGTACCAAGTGGTGTTACAGAAGTTGAAAAGAAGGCAGTACAGGAAGCAACATTTGCGGCTGGTGCTAGAGAAGTACATTTGATTGAAGAACCGGTTGCAGCAGCTATCGGTGCAGGGATTGATATAGCAAAACCATGTGGAAATATGATCGTAGATATCGGTGGTGGTACCGCTGACATTGCAGTCATTTCTCTTGGTGGCACTGTTGTAAATACTTCTATTAAAGTTGCCGGAGATGACTTCGATGAAGCTATCGTACGTTATATGCGTAAGAAACACAATTTACTTATCGGAGAACGTACTGCGGAGGATATCAAGATTAAAATTGGTACAACCTATCCGCTTGTAGAAGATGAAGTTATGGAAGTACGTGGACGTAATCTTGTAACAGGTCTTCCAAAGACGGTTACGGTAACCTCTTCTGAGACAGAAGAAGCCCTTCGTGAGACAACTATGCAGATTGTAGAAGCAGTTATTGCAGTTTTGGAAAGAACTCCACCGGAATTATCAGCGGATATCTTAGATAGAGGTATTGTATTAACAGGTGGTGGAGCATTGCTTCGTGGCTTAGAGGAATTAATCGAAGAAAAGACAGGCATCAACACGATGACAGCAGAAGACCCAATGAAGGTAGTTGCCATCGGAACAGGTCAGTTTGTTGAATTTATGAGTGGTAAATAAGAATCCTATATTTTAAAAACAGCATAAGAGATTGCGCAGGTTAGGCGCAGTCTCTTTTGTATTCATGATGAAAAAGTTTAGAGGCCGGTTAGGAGGTGGGATAAATGGAAGTTATCAAAGGATACGTGGATCATATTGTATTTCGCAATGAAGATAATGGTTATACCGTATTTTATTTGACAAATGAAAATGGAGAATTGACTTGTGTAGGGACTTTTCCCTACATTAGTGAAGGTGAATTGTTAGAGGTGACAGGTGAGTACATCACCCACAGTGTCTATGGTACTCAATTACAAGTAACATCCCACCAGCTGAAAGAACCGGAAGATTTAATTTCTATTGAG
Organism: Faecalimonas sp.; assembly: GCA_045648725.1. Taxonomy (GTDB): domain Bacteria; phylum Bacillota; class Clostridia; order Lachnospirales; family Lachnospiraceae; genus Faecalimonas. Next base: position 10,578 of record JAZRON010000008.1, on the reverse strand, counting down.
CGCTATTTGGGCTCCGGAGCTATAAAAGGTTTGGGTGCTGTCTTGGCAGGTAGGATTGTGCGCAAATTTAAAGAAGATACATTTCGTATTATCGAAGAAGAGCCAGAGCGTCTTGCAGAAGTGAAGGGTATCAGCGAACGTATGGCAAGAGAGATTTCTGTTCAGGTGGAAGAGAAAAAGGATATGCGAAAAGCCATGATTTATCTGCAGAAATACGGTATTACATTGTCTTTGGCTGCAAAGATTTACGAACATTATGGTAATAGTGTCTATCAAGTGATGGAGGAGAATCCTTATCAAATAGCAGATCGCGTGCCGGGTGTTGGTTTTAAGACAGTAGATGAAATTGCAAGTAGAATTGGCATTCATTCAGACTCTGATTTTCGTATTCGAGGTGGGATTTTTTATGTGCTTTTGCAGGCGGTTTCGGAGGGACATATTTATCTTCCTTGGGAGGAGTTGCTTCAAAGGGCTATGGTTCTTTTGCAAGTGGAAATCAAAGACATGGAAAGATATCTGATGGATTTGTCTATGGAAAAGAAAGTGATCTTGAAACGAGCCGAGCGCGAAGTGACATATGAGGAGAATTTTGATACAATCCGAGAAACAATTGTGGAGACCCGTATATATCCGGCTCAATATTATTATATGGAACTGGGTACGGCAAAAATGCTTCATGATTTAAATGTAGAGTATGACATTGCAGATGTGGTAATCGGAAAAAAGTTACTGGAAATTGAGAAAAGCACAGGTTTGGAATTGGATGATATGCAGAGAATGGCTGTGAAGATGGCTGTAAATAGTGGTGTTTTCATATTGACAGGAGGACCGGGAACGGGGAAAACGACTACTATTAATGCCATGATTCATTTCTTCGAAAGCGAAGGAATGGATATTCTTCTTGCTGCACCTACGGGACGTGCGGCCAAACGTATGTCGGAGGCAACTGGGTGCGCAGCAAGCACTATTCATCGTTTGTTGGAGCTTGCATATGTGCCAGAGGAAAATGATAATCGTATGCATTATGGAAGAAATGAGGAAAATCCGTTAGAGGCGGATGTGATCATTATAGATGAAATGTCTATGGTAGATTTGCCATTGATGCATGTGCTATTAAAAGCGGTTATGGTTGGAACTAGATTGATTCTAGTAGGGGATAAAGACCAACTTCCATCGGTGGGACCGGGAAGTGTTCTGAAGGACTTGATTGTATCTGACTGTTTTCCGATTATCACTCTTTCCAAGATTTTCAGGCAGGCTGAACAGAGTGACATTGTGGTAAATGCACACAAGATTAATCGTGGGGAACAAGTGATTTTAGATAACCAAAGCAAAGATTTTTTCTTTTTGAAAAGAGATGATGCAGATATTATTATTGGGGTAATTTTGACGCTGATTCAAAAGAAACTTCCAAAGTATGTGGAAGCGGATATGCTTGATATACAGGTTCTTACACCGATGCGAAAGGGACTTTTGGGAGTGGAACGATTGAATACCATTCTGCAGAAGTATTTGAATCCACCGAATGCAAAAAAAGCAGAAAAAGAACATGGCAGCAGAATCTTTCGTGTTGGCGACAAGGTAATGCAAATAAAAAATAACTATCAGCTAGAATGGGAGATTGCCACCAAATATGGTTTGGTAATTGACAGTGGTGTAGGGGTGTTTAATGGAGATATTGGGAGAGTTGTAGAAATTAACACCTATACCGAAAAAATGAAAGTGGAGTTTGAAGAAAAGAAAATAGTGGAATATCCATTTGAACTATTGGAGGAGCTGGAATTGGCCTATGCCATAACGGTACACAAATCCCAGGGAAGTGAGTACCCGGCAGTGATAATTCCACTGTTACAGGGGCCTCGACAATTGTTTCATCGCAATCTGATATATACAGCGGTAACCAGGGCAAAGAAGTGTGTGACAGTGGTTGGGAGTGACATTACATTTCGGGAAATGATTTGCAATGCCAATCAACAAAGTCGCTATACCAGTCTGTCAGAACGCCTTCAAGAGATAGGTTATGATGTGCAAAAGTCAATGTAGAACATATGAAATATAGTATAAAACAGATTCAGCATGCCATGAGAGAGATTTTTGACGGGATGCTGGATATGTTATATCCTAAGACTTGTTGTTTTTGCGGAAAAGTCAGTACAAAGGATGTTTGCGCAGTTTGTGCAAAAAAGATTACATATATTGAGGAACCTAGATGTAAAAAATGTGGGAAGCCTGTCCGGTATGAAGAGCAGGAGTACTGCTATGATTGTCAAAAACAAAGTTTTCATTATGAGCAGGGGAGAAGTGTCTGGCTACATAAAGACCCGGTCAGTTGGTCTATTTATCAGTTTAAATATCACAACCGACGTATATATGGAAAATTTTATGCCCAGGAACTATTTCGATTGTATGGTAAAAAGATACGTGATTGGAAAATTGAATTGATTATTCCGGTCCCGCTACACAGGAGAAAGAGACGATTGCGTGGGTATAATCAATCAGAAGTGATTGCAAAACATCTTGGAAACATGACGGGGATTCCGGTAGATACAAAAGCGGTTGTTAGAAGGAAATATACAAATCCCCAAAAAGAACTTAGTAACAAAGAACGTAGGAAGAATCTAAAGGATGTTTTTGCTGTTACCAAAGAATGGGAGGTACCCAAAAGAATCCTACTTGTAGATGATATTTATACAACTGGCAGTACCATCGATGAGATTGCCAGGATACTCAAAAAAAGTGGAAATCATAAAGTCTGGTTTTTCACTATAAGTATTGGACAAGGTTTCTAAGTATATGATATACTAAATATATTGGAGAAGTGTGTGAAGAGGTGACGCTTATGTTGAATGAGAAACGCGTAAAACATATGGTGAAGCTTGCTTCTTATGAGAATAAGCAGGGTTCGGCGGATTTCAAAACAGGCAGTTTTTATAAAAAGGATTATATTAGTTACAATTTACTTGTTTCACTTTTATGGGTTACGTGGGGATATTTTACTTTGGTAGTGATACTTGGCATGACCTATATGGATGAAATTTTGGAAGATTTAAGCTTTGCTAATTTGGCTTGGATTGCGGCAGGCCTTATCCTAATATATGTGGGTGCGCTTTTTCTATATGCAAGATTGGCCAAGGCAATTTACAAGAAAAAGCATTTTAATGCAAGAAAGAATGTAAAGAGATTTCTAGATGATTTGGAAACTTTAGAAAAAATGTATGAAAAGGAGGATGTGTAATGAAAAACATATTGGAAGCAAGAGCATACCTTCTCAAATTTTATGCAAAATATTCAAGATACGTTGATATAGGATTTCGATTTGTATTAGCGTTGCTTACATTTTCCTTTGTCAGTAATCATGTTGGCTTTTTGGAAGTTTTGGCGAATCCGGCAGTAACAGTTGGTTTATCTGTTATCTGTACTTTCCTGCCATTATCCATGACTGTAATTTTTGCGGCATTAATGGTGTTGATTCAGTTTTTTACATTGGCACCGGGAGTGGCAATTGTTTCAGGGCTTTTAATTCTGATGATGTTTGCCCTGTATTTTCGATTTGCTCCAGGGAAATCTATTGTGTTATTACTGACACCGATTCTCTTTATGCTTAAGATACCACTCCTCACGCCGATTATGTTTGGATTGATAGGTGGTCCTGCTTGTGCGGTGCCGGTGGCGTTCGGTACCGTGGTATATTTTATGATTGCATATGTGAAATCCTATGCAACGGTGATTGAAACGGTGGCAGAGACCGGTGTTATGGGCCAGATTACAACATTTACACAACAGTTATTCTCTAACAAAGAGATGTGGGTGGTAATTATTTCTTTCACAATTTGTCTTCTGTTAGTGTACAATATTCGAAAGTTGGAAGTTGACCATGCATGGGAGATTGCGGTTGTTGCAGGTGCTTTGACCGACTTGATTATGATGACATTTGGTCATGTTATGATGGATGTGCAACTAGCTTACGGTGAATGGGTTCTAGGAGGTATTGCAGCAGTCATACTGGCAATCATATTTAGATGGTTTGTATTTTCGGTGGATTATTCCAGAAGCGAGTATTTACAGTTTGAAGATGATGAATATTATTATTATGTAAAGGCGATACCGAAGGTTTCTGTATCTATGCCGGAAAAAACGGTGAAGAAAATTAATGTTCGTCAAGAAACAGAAGTGATAGATGTTGAGAATGTGAAGAAGGTTTTGGAGGATTCCGAACAAAGTTTGTCTAAAGAAGATAGACAAAAAAAGGAACAGCAGGATGAGTCTGAGATTCAAAAAATTATTGAACAGGAATTAAACAAATAGAAATGGAGGTGACAGAGTGAGAGAAGCAATGAATAACTTTTTTGACAGGTATTTGGGAGAGTGGTATATACCGGATGTCCGCTTTATAGACATTATTGAGATTATTATTATTGCATTCTTAGTGTACCAATTGATGGTATGGATTAAGAATACAAAGGCATGGATGTTGTTGAAAGGGATCATCGTTCTTGCTGGTTTCATTCTGATTGCAGCTATTTTTCGAATGAACACGATTCTCTGGTTGGCGGAGAAATCCATCAATGTGCTGGCGACAGCAGCCATAGTTGTATTTCAACCAGAACTTAGAAGGGCGTTGGAAAAGTTGGGCCAGAAAAACTTTTGGAGTACTTTCATGCTATTTGAACGTACGGGTTCTGAGGGAAGATTCAATGAAAAGACAATCGATGCAATTGTTACAGCCTGCTATGAGATGAGTGAGGTTAAGACGGGAGCGCTCATTGTGGTAGAGCGTGATATTATACTAAGTGAATATCAGCATACGGGAATTGCATTGGATTGTATTGTGTCAAGTCAGATGCTGATGAATATATTTGAACATAATACACCTTTGCATGATGGTGCAGTGATTATTCGTGGGAATCGAATTGTGGCAGCCACTTGCTATCTTCCATTGTCAGACAACATGCGATTGAGCAAGGATCTTGGAACCAGACATCGTGCGGCTGTCGGAATGAGTGAAGTTAGTGATGCACTTGTAATTGCCGTTTCAGAAGAGACAGGTAGAGTGTCCTTTGCCTTAGGAGGACATTTAACACGTGGTATTACACAAGAACAGCTGCGCGAAAAATTGGTGCAGCTCCAGGATAGAGCAGAAGAAAATAAAAAGTTCACACTGAAGAAAGGAAGACGTAATGATGAAAGAGACATGGAAAAATAATCTGGGTCTTAAAATTATGGCGGTCCTATTCGCAGTGTTTTTGTGGTGGACTGTTGTAAATGTAGATGATCCGATACAAACAGGAAAGTTTCAAACAGATGTAATTGTGGTAAATCCAGAAGTAATTACTAATGCTGGAAGAAGCTATCGTATTGCGAGTAACACCAATACAATTGCAGTTACGATAAAGGCACGACGCAAGGTATTGGACGAGATTAAAGCATCAGACATTATTGCTACCGCGGACTTTCGTGAACTGGATGAACAGACACAGTTAGTGCCAATCCGTATTAAAGTCAATGGGTTTGAAGGAAATTATCAAAAGGCAGAGGCGAATCCTCGGAATCTGCAGATACAGACAGAGGTAACAGAGACGAAGACGTTTCCGATTACAGTGGCTACAGTGGGAGAGGTTCGAGACGGTTATGTGCTTGACAAGACCAACACTGTTGCAAAGCCGAAGTCTATTGATATTAGTGGACCGAAATCTTCCTTGGGAAGAATCAGTCGGGTGGTTGCAAAAGTAGATGTCTCTGAATTGGCAGCAGACACTACCTTGGAGGCAGAAGTAATCTATTATGATTCGGCAGACAACATGATTGATAAAAGTTTGCTTAGCAGCAATTGTGATAAAAATGGTGTTGCAGTTGATGTGAGATTATTAATAACGAAGCAACTTCTCGTGAAGTTTGATACATCAGAAATTGTTGCGGGGGACGGTCATGTGTTTAATGGTATTGAGATTGAACCACAACACATTGAGGTGGCAGGCAAGGCGGAGATACTGGGTGAACTGACAGAGCTGTCTGTGCCAAGCAGTGTGCTAAAAAGAGATGGAATCACAGCCAATGAAGAAGTTTTGGTGAATATGGTGGATTATCTGCCGGAGGGAATCGTTTTAGTAGATGAATCCGCAGGAAGTATTGTGGTAACTATTTTAATGGAAAAAGCGGGCACAAAATCTTTGGCGTTGCCGGTGCGTTCTGTAAAGGTCAACAATGCGTCAGAAAACTTTGAATTGAGTTATGGGCCTGAACAGTCAGTAGAACTTCAATTTGAGGGAATAAGTGATGCGTTGCAGAACTTGACCAACGAAAAAATTATAGCCACTATTGATTTGGCACAATATAAAGAAGAAGGAACTTATGATGTTCCGGTACAGGTGATTGAACTGCCAGAACAATGCACATATTTGGGCGGAGCAACCATTCAAATCACCTTAAAGAAGAAGAATTAGAGGAGAAACGATTATGGCAAAAGCAACATTGGTAGTAATGGCGGCAGGAATTGGCAGCCGGTTTGGTGGAGGAATTAAGCAGTTGGAACCGGTTGGTCCGAGCGGAGAAATTATTATGGATTATTCTATCTATGATGCGATGGAAGCTGGATTTGATAAGGTTGTCTTTGTTATCCGCAAAGATTTGGAACAGGATTTTAAGGAAGTTATTGGAAATCGCATTGAGAAAGTAATAGAAGTGGCTTATGCATACCAGGAAAAAGATGATATTCCGGAAGTCTATCGCAACAGATACGCGGATCGCAAAAAACCTTGGGGAACCGGGCAGGCGATTTTGTGTTGCAAGGATGTAGTAAATGAACCGTTTTTAGTAATCAATGCAGATGATTATTATGGAAAAGAAGCATACGTAGAAGCGTATCAACATCTTGTAACTGAACAAAAAGAGAATGAAAAAGAGCCAATCAGCATGGTGGGATTTGTGCTCGGCAACACCTTGAGCGATAATGGTGGTGTGACAAGAGGAATCTGTAAGGTGGATGAAAACCAGATGCTTACAGACATTGTGGAAACCAAAAATATTATCAAAACAGAAGAAGGTGCTGCAATTCATACAGAAGAAGGAGATGTGGAGGTAGACGTAAATTCTCCAGTTTCTATGAATATGTGGGGATTGCAACCAAGTTTTTTCCAAATTTTAGAAAAAGGTTTTGCAGAGTTTTTAGAGAAAAGTGAAGAGAACTATCAGACAGTGGAGTATCTTTTGCCAACCATTGTTGGTGGACTTCTTCAAGATGGGAAAGCAGATGTGACGGTGCTTCAGTCTAAGGATAAGTGGTTTGGAGTTACATATAAAGAAGATAAACCTTTTGTGGTTGGAGCAATCCGCGAATTGGTTGAGCAGGGTGTTTATCCGAATAAATTGTTTGAATAAGAATAAAATTTGAGCGTAAGAGTTTGTCTTACGCTCAAATTGTTGTTATTCCTTTTTTGTTTTATCGTCACGCAACTGTAATAGTCGAATATATTTTAAGGCATCTTGTTTAGATTCCAAGGATAATTTTCTGTAGGAAATCATGACTTCTTGGTTCAAAATACTTTCTTTGACCGGAACCTCATCTTCCGGTTTATAGCCGCGCATCAAATAATCAATGCTGACCTCGAAGTATTCAGCAATCTTTACTAGTCGTTCAAAATCTGGCTGACGGGATTTTGTTTCATAACCGGCAATGGTAGGGCGTGAAACTTTCAAATACTCGGCCAGTTGTTCTTGTGTCACATGATTTATTTCTCTAAGATTCTTTAAAGTATTTGCAAAATTCATAATAACCCTCCATTTATGAAACGTTTGTGTTATTTTAACAGTATTATGTGCAGAAAAACGAAAATGTGCCGAAAAGCAACCAAGACATAGAATGAGTTGCAAATAGAAACTATCCTTAATTTTCTATTAATGTGGGTTAAATAATTGCGAAATAAGAAATAATTTGTTATAATGCTATGTTGTAAGAAGATGAAAACATGAAAAATGACGAAAAGGTGTTTACAATGGATAAGAAAAAATTTGAGCAATATAAAAAAATGATGCGTTTTTTGGGAATAGCCATTTTGGTGCTGGCAGTGACTTTGATATTTGTATGGACATGGAGAGCCAGCTATAATGAAGGTATTGTTTTCCCGTTCTATAATAAAGGACATTGGCTTATGGGAGCATTCTATGTGTTCTTCTTTGCAATGTTTGTTTATATTTATGGTGGTATGAGTTATGGGTATTTGAAAAATACAAATATTGTGTTTTCTCAAAGTTTATCCCTGCTTTGTGCCAATGCAGTTATTTATTTGGAAGTTGTGCTATTGTCAGCAAAGTTTGTTGATATATTGCCAATCCTGAAAATGACCCTTTTGCAATTCGCAGTGATTGTTGCTTGGTCAACCCTTTGGAGTATCCTATTTAAGTATATGTTCCCGCCACACAAGCTGACAGTATTGTATCAGGATTATGATCCTTCTCAAATGTTGAATAAAGTAAAAACGAGAAAAGACAGATATCGTGTAAAAGAGACTGTAAATGTGGAGATGCCTTGGGAAGAACTGGTGAAGGTGATTGATAAGAGTGAGGCGGTACTTATTTATGATGTTCATTCAGAACTAAGAAATAAGATATTAAAATATTGTTATGAAAAGAGTATTCGTGTATATATGACTCCGAAGATTTCGGATATTTTGATTCGTAGTTCTGATAATATTCACTTGTTTGATACACCATTATTATTGTTAAGAAACAATGGATTGAGTTTTGAGGAGCGCTTAATAAAACGTTTCATGGATATTGTTGTTTCCTTGCTGGTAATCCTTGTTACTTCTCCAATTATGCTTATTGTTGCAATTGCAATTAAACTGTATGATGGTGGCCCGGTATTCTTTAAGCAGAAGAGATGTACGTTGGATGGTAAGGTATTTGAGATTCACAAATTCCGTAGTATGATTGTAGATGCGGAAAAAGAAGGGATTTCCATTCCTGCGTCGGATAAAGACCCTAGAATCACACCGATTGGAAATATTATTCGGGCAACCCGTTTGGATGAACTTCCACAGGCATTTGATATCTTAAATGGTAACATGAGCCTTGTGGGGCCAAGACCGGAACGTATTGAGCATGTGGAGAAATACACAAAAGAGATTCCGGAATTTGCATACCGCTTAAAAGTAAAAGGTGGATTGACTGGTTATGCACAAATCTACGGAAAATATAATACGACAGCATATGACAAGTTGAAATTAGACTTGATGTATGTGCAGAATTATTCGATTTTATTAGATTTGAAATTGATATTAATGACGGTTAAGATTATGTTCATGAAAGAGAGTACGGAAGGATTTGATGAAAAGCAGATTAGCGAGATTCAATCCAGAGATGCGTAGGAAGACTAGGAGAAGATATGCAAACTTATTTTAATAAAATTTATCAACATGGATTTGACGCATTTGCTGATGAGTTAAAAGAGCGAATGACAAATAACACGAAGACTTTTGTCGTAACCGCAAATCCGGAAACGTTAATGATTGGCACTGAAACCCCAGAATTCGACACTGTTTTAAAGGATGAAAGGGTTGTCATTGTTCCGGATGGAATAGGGGTTGTAAAAGCAGCGAACATTCTAAAACTTCCAGTGAAAGAACGAGTGACAGGTGTTGAGATTGTTCAAAAATTATTAGAACTTCTGAATGAACAAAAAAAGAGTATATATCTTTTGGGTGCTAAAAAGGAAGTGGTAGACGCATTTGTAAACAATATTCATGAACAGTACCCAAATGTAATAGTGTCAGGCTATAAAGATGGGTACATTAAGGATAAAGACGCGGCTTTTGATGAAATTTCTGAATTGAGGCCAGATGTTGTTCTTGTTGCATTGGGAATACCTGCACAAGAATTGCTGATTTACAAACATTATGATAAATTTGATAAAGGCATATTTGTAGGTGTAGGCGGCTCTTTTGATGTTCTTAGTGGTATGAAGAAGCGCGCTCCAAAAATATTTATCAAACTAAATTTGGAATGGTTATATAGGATCGTAAGTGAACCAAAGCGAATCAAAAGATTTTATGTAAGTAACGTGAAGTTTATTTCAAAAGTGAATAAAATGAGGTAAATGCAATGAAGATAAAAGTTATGACTGTTTTTGGAACCCGTCCAGAAACAATTAAAATGGCACCACTTGTAAAAGAATTAAAAAAGCGTGAAGAAATCGAGACAATTGTATGTGTGACAGCGCAGCATAGACAAATGTTAGATCAGGTTTTAAATGCATTTCAGATTATACCAGACTATGATTTAGATATTATGAAACAAGGTCAGACATTATCAGATATTACGACACGAGTATTGCAAGGTCTGGAAGGTGTTATCAAGGAAGTACAGCCAGATATTGTATTGGTACATGGAGATACGACTACTACTTTTGCAGGAGCATTGGCTGCGTTTTATAATCAAGTGGCGATTGGTCATGTGGAGGCAGGACTTAGAACATACAATAAGTACTCACCATTTCCGGAAGAAGCTAATCGTCAATTTGTTGGCGTGATTTCGGATATGAATTTTGCTCCGACAGAACAAAGTAAAGAGAATCTATTGCGAGAA
>JAZRON010000007.1:0-3637 GCA_045648725.1 Faecalimonas sp. | reverse complement strand
TCACATCGGTAGAACTGATCGCCTTTTCGCCGGCAATAAGAGCTTTAAGGTAGTTCAACTGCTGTGTGGTCAATGTCTCGGTAATCGTTACAAACAACAAACTCAACTGCTCTACAAGTGCAGCGTGTGCTTCGCGCACTATTTCAACTGTACAGATATCCTTTGTTCTTAACCATGATTGTTGTGCGAGTTGCTGTGCATAGTAAGGATGATTGTCAACAAGCTTTACAATTAAGTTTGCAGCATCCTCATTAATTGTCTTACCTGTATCCGAGAATCGACTATTAAAGAAATCCACGAGGCAAGGCGTATCAATCTTATTGAGGAACATCAGATTGCCGAACTTGTAAAATGGTTTAGACGAGTTGGTAAATACCTCCATCATCATATGGCGTTTGCTGCCATACAAGCAGTAAGCAACACTCTGATGCTGCTGCCAATGAGAACGTAGCTTCTTCTGGAAATAGTCTGGATCGGTGAACTCCGCAATATTTTGGAACTCATCAACGCAAATCACTATTTTGAGACCCTTCTTCTGTGCGATTTTCTCGGCAAGGTCAAGCACCTCATCGGGGTTCTGTTTTACCGTCTCCCAATCAAAGTCAATTGAGATTTCATTGGTGGGGTCACTGCCAATCGAAATTTTTGGCACAAGATGCGAAAAGAAACTCTTTGCACTCTCTACCGCCTCTTCCCACTTAGATGATGTTGCGGCAATAACCTTCTGCGCAAGCAACGAATAGAAATGTTCCTCATTGCGTACATTGAATAAGTCAATATGACAAATGCGCAACTTGCTGTCCTGCTCCATAGCCAACTTCGCAGCCTTGTTGACAAGCGAACTTTTTCCCCAGCGACGAGGAGAGATGATAATTGTATTTATTAGTGATGTGAAGTTCTGAACCAAGTTCGCCGTTTCCTGCTCTCGGTCTGTAAAATTCTTCTCTGTTGCAATCTTACCAAAGATAAAAGGAGTCTCCATAATCCATATTTTTTATTATTCTACCGCAAATATAGTACAAAATGTGTAACTACACAAATTGTTACAACAAAAAATGTATATACAATTTATGTAACATTGAAATCACGCTTATTGTTACTAACATCTGATAAATGTGAACAAGCTATATGGATTGAAAATTCCAGCTTTATGTTAATGTATACTTATTATTGCTGTCCGGGGAAATGTTGTTTTTGAAACGCTTCATGATTTTTACCGGACAGCAATAATTTAGATTGTAAAAATGAAAAACCATGAGGGCGTGTCTGTTTGGGCACGCCCTCATGGTTTCCGAATAACGAGGATGAAATCTTGCTGTACCATCCAGCCAAAAGCGTCAACATTCACAGTATGGAATCAAAGGAACTGTAAACATTTACAGCAGGGTTAAAGACAAAGTGTAAATCCCTTCAGGGTGTTGTGATTTTTACATCACTATGTAAACGGATTTACACTTCTATGTAAACGCACTTACATAACTAAGTAAATCCATTTACACTTAAAGATAAATGTGTTTACATTTTAATGAAAATATATTGTAAACGCAATAAGTTGAGAATCTGTGCTTAATGGTCTTTTTACCAATGCTCGTTGTGTTTGGTTTTGCAGATCAGGACAGAAGATTTTGCGTTAGAGATTGACTTTATTTGTATACGCCAACAATTTTTCTCTTTCCATACAGGGGGCAATCAACCAATCAATTTGAAACTGGGTAAAAGAATTCTGAACATAATAGGATGCAGAGTGGGCTGGTATCTGTGTCACAAACAAGTAAAAACATCAATCAACTATCAGTAAACGTCCTGATCCTTCATTACTTGTTGTGCGTTACTTGCCGAATTTTATGTTCTACAACATGTTTTGCAAAAATCTTCGCTCTTAGTTCTTTACTTTTCATTAAAAGTATGTATCTTTGCCTTGTTTCTTGCGCCGAATCCTTCTTGAGAAGGAGGTAGGGTGGGAGACCATACATATGAAAAGGCGTTTATCAACGCTTTGTTCTTGGCGTTTCAGAACTTCGCAAACTCTCAAACAGTAGCCATGAACATAGCAATGGTAGATGTCCCTCGGGTGTGTAATATGCCCATACTGTATCCGTATATAAACAAAGTGCGGATCTTATGGTTACATATATGCATATCGGCGTGGGGCTCTGCATTGCTCGTTCAGACTACTGTGGGCAATGCGAAGGCCTCGAAACGCGGGACGGGTAATGATACAGGCTCCCGCGCTTTTTTTATGTGGATGTATCAGTTTCAAGTTGTTTAATAGCCGAATCAGGGGATGTCTATAGGTGCATATAAACAAATGGCCTATGTGGCATTCTGTGAAACTGTCTAAAAAACTCATGCTTGTTTTTGCAAGCTGTATCATGGCTGCATCGTGCGGCAATACATACTCGGATTTGCCTTTTGTGGAAAGTGACAATGTTTCATTCACCGCTTCCATGAAAGCTGTGTCCCGAGCAACGGAAACAGACTTTGAGGAAACAGACGAGATTGCAGTGTATGCCGTGAAGGAGGATGAAAACGGGAATACTAAATTGAAACCTTCCGGGAACTATGCCGATAATATCCGATACACCTATACGGGAGGAAAGTTCATTAGTGAAAAAGGGATTGTACGCCCTGCTGAATTCGGTGTACGCTATTTTGCCATTTATCCTTATTCGTCAGTAACGGGTGTTCCCACATTCAAGTTTAGTGTAAAGACCGATCAAGGAATGTCCGGGCATTATACACTTTCAGACCTTTGTACGGCTGTTTCCGATGTTACTTCTGCAAAGGATGTCGATTTGGTGTTCAGCCACCGCCTTTCTCATGTAATTGTGAATTTGGAAGGTGAGTCATTGGGTACAGAACATGTTACGGTCCGGTTGAATGATGTGAATGTGGGTTGTGATGTAAACCTCAATAACAACACTTTCATCGCATACGATAGTAAGGAAACGGTGTGTCTTACCGACAATGGTACAAATAGTTACAAAGCCATCATTGTCCCCCAGACAATTGAAAAAGGCAGTCCGTTCCTTACTGTGACGCTCAATGGAAAAGAGTATACGCTGAAAGCGGATGCAGACCTTCGGTTTGCTTCGGGTAAACAGCAGACGTTTAATCTGGTGATTGAAAATGGTGAGATAGTAACTTATACCAGCAGTATTTTGCCTTGGGGCGAGAGCGAAGAAACAAAACAAGAAAGGGATGTGAATGTTTATATTGCAGGCATGTACGATGGGCTTCATGCTGGTTACGTACCCTGTATGTGGTCAGATACCCAAATGCACACTTTGGGGGTTAATGGTTATGATGAAGGAGAGGTGTATGGATGTGTATACTCAATGGCGGCATCTGGAAACGACCTTTATGTAGCGGGACATCAAGTGCCACCCCCAGGAAGCGAACCGGAACATTATCGGGAGAATGCGACAATTTGGAAAAATGGTGCAATCCTATATGATGGTTCAGATCTTGATTTGGCTACAACATGTGACATTCTTGTTTTCAACAATGACCTATATGCAGTGGGATTAGGGAACAATTCCGCGCCTTACATCAGAAAAAATAATGAAATTAGTTGGTTGCCCAAACGTTTGGAAGATAAGAATAATTGGGCACAGTCTGTAGCCGAGTCCAATGG
>JAZRON010000006.1:0-7872 GCA_045648725.1 Faecalimonas sp. | reverse complement strand
ATCCAGTATTTTGAAAATTCTTTTCCGTTTGCCGCTTCACTTTGTGCAATCTCATTTTCATGGTGTGGGAATACCAAGTCCTCTCCACCTGCATGAATGTCAATCTGATCCCCCAAATATTTCTTAGACATCACGGAGCATTCAATATGCCATCCCGGACGTCCATCACACCATGGTGACTCCCATGCCGGCTCTCCTTCTTTCTTCGGTTTCCATAACACGAAATCCAATGGATCTTCTTTCTCATCTTCTCCTGTTACTAAAAGAGAACGTCCGCCGGACTGCAAATCGTCCAAGTTCTTGTGAGACAATTTTCCATATGGTTTAAACAATCTTGTGCGGAAATATACAGTTCCATTTACCACATAAGCGTATCCTTTTTCAATAAGAGACTCAATCATCTCAATCATGCCATCAATTTCTTCTGTAGCAAGAGGATGTGTAGTCGCCGGTTTTACATTCATGCCGGCCATATCCTTTTTACATTCTTCGATAAATCTCTTAGACACTTCGTCTGAAGTAGTTCCCTCTTCGATTGCTTTTTTGATAATCTTATCATCCACATCTGTAAAGTTTGATACATAATTCACGTCATATCCTTTGTATTCAAAGTAACGTCTTACTGTATCAAACACAATCATTGGTCTGGCATTTCCGATGTGAATAAAATTGTATACGGTAGGTCCGCAAACATACATCTTTACTTTGCCTTCTTCCAATGGAATAAAATCTTCTTTTCTTTTCGATAATGTATTATAAACTTTCATTTCCGATTCCTCCTTCTACTTATTCAACTTTATGAAAAATACCAGGTTTTGTCAACCTTTTAAACCACTTCATTCAGAAAAACTTTAAGTTTTTTTAGGTCCTCTTTAAAATCCGACCCGAGCACTTTTGCCATAATCATAGATTTGCTTTCCCCGCCGTAACCGATACAGAAAACCGACTCCGTTTCACTCCCTGTCAAATAATAGGCAGCATATTGCAAAATCTCTTTCTCTTTAAACAAAGGCTCTCGAATTTCCACTTGGTGGGATTTTGCATTTTCCTCCTTTGCATTTTCCACATTTGCAAAAGCAAAAACACCTTCCAACCTGCCTTGCCTCTTTACCAAAAGTATCCCACCTTGTTCACTTTCCTGTTCCTGAAGTAAGGTCTCGTAATAAGAAGCCTTTCTCCATGTTACAACATCATACTCTTTTAGAAGTTCATTTGCGAAATCAGCAATTCCTTGACAATCTTCTTGCCCAGCCATCACAAACTCTATTTCATCGCCTTTATAAGCCTTTCCTGTGACGCATCCTCGCTTCTGCTCATAAATAAATTCAAATCCAAACGGTTTATAAATAGCTTCCGCTGCAGGCATCAAAAACGTAAATGGCTCCCCTCTATCCTGCATAACCTGCATTGCATGGTTTAACAACCTTGCCATATATCCTCTTTTTCGATAATTTTCATCTGTTGCAACAGCCACAATATAGTGTGTCTGATAAATCTCTTTACAAATTCTCATCTGATAAGGATTCAGATGCAACATAGAAACAATCTTATTCTCTTCTTCTATTACGTAAATTTCATTTTCTGCCGTTTTTACAGAATAATAATAATCCAGAAACTTAGGCGTATCCTCTGTAAAAACCTTTTCCCAAAGTTCCCTTGTCTTATTATGTTCATGTTGTTCTAATTTACGGAGTATCATACGCATCCCCTGTTCTCATTACGATTTTTTGCAGCCTGTACAGTTTGCGCAGCTTCCGCCCGTCTCATCTGTAACTAGGACGCTTTGGAAATTGGTCATCTTTTCAATCAGACAAACAGCCTGAGAGGAAATTCCTTCTCCGGTCCCAGTAAAACCAAGCCCTTCCTCCGTTGTCGCTTTCACATTGACCTGATCCACTTCAAGTCCCAATGCCTCTGCAATATTCTCCCGCATAGTCTGAATATGCGGTGCCATCTTTGGACGTTGAGCAATAATGGTCGCATCTATATTCTCAATAACATAAAGGTTCTCTTCCAAAAGTTGTCCCACATGTTCTAACAACTTCAAGCTATCAGCACCCTTGTATTTCGGGTCTGTGTCCGGAAAATGTTTTCCGATATCACCAAGTGCAGCCGCACCTAAGAGAGCGTCTGAGATTGCGTGTAGTAAAACATCTGCATCCGAATGGCCTAAAAGACCTTTTTCGTATGGAATGTTAACCCCACCTATAATCAAGTCTCTTCCTTCCACCAATTTATGAACATCGTATCCTAAACCTACTCGCATATTGTATCCTCTTCT
This sequence comes from Faecalimonas sp., assembly GCA_045648725.1. GTDB lineage: Bacteria > Bacillota > Clostridia > Lachnospirales > Lachnospiraceae > Faecalimonas. Next base: position 5,591 of record JAZRON010000006.1, on the reverse strand, counting down.
TTCATTTCGACTGTAACTTCTGTCAGTTCTTTTTCCTCATCTCCCACGACAAACTCCTCGTCAACCACTTCGCATGATTCCTCATATGATTCTTCAAACTCATTCTTTAAAGCTCGAATAAAGTTGAAAATCAAATATCCTCCTGCTAACACAAATGCAATTCCTCCTATGATAGAAACCGCAGGATTGCCGTTTTCTCCAACTTCAGATAATAATTGAAATGCAAGATATAGTAGATAGATTCCCGCTACTAAATGCAATGTTTTTCTAGACTTATTATTCATGATATTCGTCTCCTCACCTAATCTAAATTCACTGACACTATATTAACACACTCAACCACTCACGAAAAGGGATATAAACAAAAAAAGAACATCTTTTCAGATGTTCTTTTCAAGTAGCGGGAACTGGATTTGAACCAGCGACACTACGGGTATGAACCGTATGCTCTAGCCAACTGAGCTATCCCGCCATATACAACATATTCTGTTGCAAAATGGGACCAATAGGGCTCGAACCTATGACCCCCTGCTTGTAAGGCAGGTGCTCTCCCAGCTGAGCTATGATCCCATATGAAGTCGGTTGTTCTCGCAACCGACTTCGTTATATTATCATTATTTTTCAAGCATGTCAACACTTTTTTTGAAGAATTTTGCAAGTTTTTTGCAACAAATTTCAATTAAAATCTTATACAATTCCTTGTGCTGTCATAGCATCTACTACTTTTTCAAATCCGGCAATGTTAGCACCTACTACGTAGTTACCTGCAAAACCATATTTCTTAGCAGCAGCATCTGCATTGTGGCAAATATTTACCATGATGTTTTGAAGTTTTGCATCTACTTCTTCAAATGACCAACTTAAACGTTCACTGTTTTGTGACATTTCAAGAGCTGATGTAGCAACACCGCCTGCGTTAGCCGCTTTACCTGGTGCAAAGATAACACCATTTTCTTGTAAGTAGTGTGTCGCTTCTAATGTTGTAGGCATGTTAGCACCTTCTGCAACTGCGATTACGCCATTTGCAACCAATGCTTTTGCATCTTCAAGAAGTAATTCATTTTGAGTTGCGCATGGAAGCGCGATGTCTACTTTCACTGTCCATACGCCTCTACCTTCATGGTATTCTGAGTTTGGACGGTAGTTCTTGTATTCTGTTAAACGTGCACGTTTTACTTCTTTGATTTCTTTTAACGCTACAAGGTCGATACCTTCTGCATCGTATACCCAGCCTGTTGAATCACTTACTGTACCAACTTTTGCACCTAATTGTGTTGCTTTCTCTGCAGCATAGATTGCCACGTTACCAGAACCTGAGATTGCAACTGTCTTACCAGCTAACTCGATTCCGTTTAATTTTAACATTTCATTTGTGAAATATAATAAACCATATCCTGTAGCTTCTTTTCTAGCCAAAGATCCACCGTAGCTTAAACCTTTACCTGTAAGCACGCCCTCGTATACGTTGCGGATACGTTTGTATTGTCCGTACATGAAACCGATTTCTCTTGCGCCTGTACCGATATCACCAGCTGGAACGTCTGTATCTGCACCGATGTGCTTACATAATTCTGTCATAAAGCTTTGACAGAATGCCATGATTTCTCTGTCTGATTTACCCTTTGGATCGAAGTCAGAACCACCTTTACCACCGCCGATTGGAAGTCCTGTCAAAGAGTTTTTAAATGTTTGTTCGAAACCTAAGAATTTGATGATACTTAAGTTTACTGATGGGTGAAGGCGGATACCTCCCTTATATGGTCCAATTGCACTGTTGAATTGTACACGGTAAGCTTTGTTTACCTGTACCTGACCGTTATCGTCTACCCATGGAACACGGAACATTACAATTCTTTCTGGTTCCACTAATCTTTCAAGCAATGCATCTTTTCTGAATTTTTCTTCATTTGCTTCTACCACTACACGAAGTGATTCCAATACTTCTTTAACTGCTTGGTGGAATTCTGCTTCGCCTGGGTTTTTCTCTACTACTAATTGAATTATCTCATCTACGTATGACATAATAAAATCCTCCTTTTAATTAAAACAGACCGTGCACATAACCATGCACGGTCATTTTTTGCACTTTATTATTATAAAGCGGCAAAGTATGGAAGTCAATATTTTTTAATTAAAAATAGAATGCACCCATTCATGTGAGTGCATTCCATTCTATAATTCCCTATTTAAAGTACTTCACACCTGATTCGAAAATCTTAAGGTCTTGTTCACCATAAATGTTGATTGCAACAGAATCACCACGGCGTTCTGAGTGAGCCATCTTACCAAGTACACGTCCGTCTGGACTTGTGATACCTTCAATTGCTCTAAAGGAACCGTTTGGATTCCACTCTTCATCCATTGTGATAACGCCGTCAAGGTTACAGTACTGTGTTGCAACCTGTCCATTTGCAAAGAGTTCATCAAGAACTGCTTCCGGAGCTACGAAACGTCCTTCACCATGTGATGCAGGGTTCGTGTAAACACCGCCAAGTTCTGCCCCTTGTAACCATGGTGATTTGTTTGTTACCACTTTTGTATAAACCATCTTAGAAATATGACGTCCGATAGTATTATATGTAAGTGTTGGAGAGCCTTCTGTCTGTCCACAAATCTTACCGTATGGCACCAGGCCAAGTTTGATAAGTGCCTGGAATCCGTTACAGATACCAAGTGCCAGACCGTCTCTTTCATTTAAGAGTTTTTCCACTGCTTCTTTCAGCTTCGCATTTTGGAATGCAGTTGCAAAGAATTTCGCAGAACCGTCCGGTTCATCCCCTGCACTGAATCCACCTGGGAACATAATCATCTGAGCCTGTGAAATGGCTTTTTCAAATTCCACAACAGATTCGCGAATATCGTTTGCATCCATGTTCTTGAATACTTTTGTGATTACATTTGCGCCTGCGCGTTCAAATGCTTTTCTACTGTCGTATTCACAGTTGGTTCCTGGGAATACAGGAATAAATACGGTTGGTTTTGCAACTTTATTCTTGCATACATAAATGCTGTCTGCTTTGTAAAGTTTTTCTTCTACTGGTGTTGGTTCATATGCACCTGCCACTGTAGCGAATACTTTTTCAAGTGGTGCTTTCCATGTATCTACCGCATCATTTAATGCGATTGTCATGTCACCATAAGTGATTGCTGCATTATCTGTCACTTCACCAATTACTACATAATCAATTGTAAGTGCATCCACCTTATCTGCTGGTACTTCTGCAATGATATCTCCAAATGCCGGAGCAAATAAATCTTTCTTATCTACACAGTCGCAAATCTTAACACCCATGCCATTACCAAATGCCATCTTGCTCACTGCTGCTGCAATACCATGTCTGTCTAATGTGTAAGCAGATACGATATTACCATTTTGGATGTCATCACGGAATTTTCCGTATTGATCCATTACCTGGCTATAAACCGGTAAATCATACGCGTCTTTTTCAATGCGCATCCATACTAATTTATTTCCAGCTGCTTTCAATTCTGGAGTAATGATATCTTTTTCCACTGCAACGTCTACTGCAAATGATACCAATGTTGGTGGTACGTCAATGTCTTGGAATGTTCCTGACATACTATCTTTTCCACCGATAGATGGAAGACCTAATCCTAATTGTACATCATATGCACCGAGAAGTGCTGCAAATGGTTGGCTCCATCTTGATGGATCTTCGCTCATACGTCTGAAATATTCTTGGAATGTCAAACGAATCTTGCTATAATCTCCACCGTTTGCAACGATTTTAGCCACAGATTCTAATACTGCATAAACTGCTCCGTGGTATGGGCTCCAGCTTGAAAGGTATGGGTCGTAGCCATAACTCATCATGGTTACAGTATCACATTTACCTGTTAATACCGGTAATTTTGCTACCATAGCCTGTGTCTCTGTCATCTGATATTTTCCACCGTGTGGCATAAATACAGAGCCCGCACCGATGGAACCGTCAAACATTTCCACAAGACCTTTTTGTGAACATACATTTAAGTCAGAAAGTGTTTCAAGCCATTTTGCTTTCACATCTGCCACTTCTTCTTTGACTAAAATGCTGTCTTCTCTATTTGGAATATTCACAGCAACTGTTGTCTCTTGATGAGCACCGTTTGTATCAAGGAATGCACGTGAAATATTTACGATTTCTTTGCCTCTCCATGAAAGAACTAATCTTGGATCCTCTGTTACAACAGCAACTTCTACTGCTTCTAAGTTCTCTTCTTTTGCGTAACCCATGAACTCTGCAACGTCTTTTGGATCTACCACAACAGCCATACGCTCTTGTGATTCAGAGATCGCGATTTCTGTTCCGTCAAGACCTGCATATTTCTTTGGCACTTTATCAAGGTTAATCTGAAGACCATCTGCCAATTCACCGATAGCTACAGATACACCGCCTGCACCAAAGTCGTTACATTTTTTAATTAATTTACTTACTTCTTCTCTTCTGAACAAACGTTGAATCTTACGTTCTGTAGGTGGGTTACCTTTTTGTACTTCTGCACCACAAGTTTCGATAGATTCCTCTGTATGTACTTTAGATGAACCTGTAGCACCGCCACAACCGTCACGTCCTGTACGTCCACCGAGTAAGATGATGATATCACCTGGGTCAGATGTTTCGCGGATAACTGCTCTTCTTGGAGCTGCTCCGAGTACCGCACCGATTTCCATACGTTTTGCAACGTAATTTGGATGGTAAATTTCTTTTACCGCACCTGTTGCAAGACCGATTTGGTTACCATATGAACTATAACCGTGAGCTGCTTCACGTACCAATTTCTTTTGTGGAAGTTTTCCTTTTAAAGTATCTTTCACAGATACTGTTGGGTCAGCTGCACCTGTTACACGCATTGCCTGATATACGTAGGTACGTCCTGACAATGGGTCACGGATACATCCGCCAAGGCAGGTAGCTGCACCACCAAATGGTTCGATTTCTGTAGGGTGGTTGTGTGTTTCGTTCTTAAAGTTTACTAACCACTCTTCTTCTACTCCATCAACTACTACCGGTACTACAATACTACAAGCATTGATTTCGTCTGATTTTTCCTGGTCTTCTAATTTACCTTCCATTTTTAATCTACGCATAGCCATAAGAGCCAAATCCATTAAGCAAACGAATTTGTCTTCTCTTCCCGCAAAGATTTCACTGTGGTCTTTCAAATATTGTTTGTAAGCATTTTCAATTGGTTCTTTGTAGTCACCTTCGCCAAATGTTACATCTGTAAGTTCTGTAGCAAATGTAGTATGACGGCAGTGGTCTGACCAATAAGTGTCAAGCACACGAATCTCTGTCATGCTTGGATCTCTGTCTTCTTCATTCTTGAAGTAATTTTGGATATGCAAGAAATCCTTGAATGTCATAGCCATTCCTAATGAATTGTACAATTCTTTCAATTCGCTCTCTGACATATCTTTGAAACCGTCAAAGATTTTTACATCTTCTGGCTCATCAAATACTGTAATAAGAGTCTCCGGTTTTTCAAGGCTTGTCTCTCTAGAATCCACTGGATTGATACAGTGTGCCTTGATTGCCTCGAATTCTTCGTCTGTAATATTTCCTTCAATAACATATGTAGTAGCAGAT
>JAZRON010000005.1:0-5888 GCA_045648725.1 Faecalimonas sp. | reverse complement strand
GCTTTTAATGTTTTTGCCAATTCTTCTGTCAATGGTAATGTAATGCGTCTCTCCATACTAAATTACCTCCGATTTATGACGAGTTACATGGCAGTTGATGTTAACTGCACATGGCATACCAGCAATGTGAGTTGGAAGTGTTTCGATATTCAGACCGATTGCTGTTGTCTTTCCTCCGAAACCTTGCGGTCCAATGCCTAACCCGTTAATCTTTTCAAGCATTTCTTTTTCCAAGTCAGCATAGAATGGGTCTGGATTTTCTGAATCCACTGGTCTCATAAGAGCTTTCTTTGCAAGTAATGCTGCTTTATCAAATGTTCCACCGATACCAACACCTACTACCATTGGTGGGCATGGGTTTGGTCCAGCTGTTTCTACTGCTTCAATGATGAAATCTTTAATTCCTTGAAGTCCTGCAGATGGTTTGAACATACGAATTTGGCTCATGTTTTCACTACCGAATCCTTTTGGTCCAACAGTAATTTTAATCTCTTCACCTGGTACGATTTCTGTGTAAAGCATTGCAGGGGTGTTATCTCCTGTGTTTCCACGACGTACTGGATCTGCTACCACTGATTTACGAAGGTATCCGTTTGTGTAACCACGTCTTACACCCTCATCTACTGCTTCTGCAAGATTTCCACCTACAAGGTGAACATCCTGACCAATTTCAAGAAATACGCAAGCCATACCTGTATCTTGACAGATTGGTACATTTTCTGCATCTGCGATTTCGTAGTTTGTAATAATCTTATCTAATACACCTTTTGCAATATCCCAGTCTTCGCATTGTCTGCATGCACAAAGTGCATTTTTAACATCACCAGGAAGATGTGTATTTGCTTCGATACATAATCTTTCTACAACGTCAGTAATCTGACTTACATTAATTTCACGCATTTCATTTTCCTCCGAAAATTTCTAATTAAAATAAAATACCAATAAATTGACTCGCAAGAACAACCATAACAAGTGCTACCGGATATGTAGCCGCATAGGCAGATGCAACATCATCTGTGCCTGCCACACGAATCAATGTTCCAAGAGCCGGTGTACTTGTCATACCTCCGCAAATAGAACCAAGATTATTGAGCACGCTTAGTTTCAACACTTTTGCAGCGAAGAAATATCCGACAAACATTGGAAGAATTGTCATAAATGCTCCGTAAACAAATAACATCACACCTTGTTCTTTCAAGATTTCAACAAATCCTGCTCCTGCTCCACAGCCCGCACCTAAAAGAAAAAGTGCAAGACCAAATTCACGCATTGTTTCTAAAATACGTTTTTCCACTTTTAAATTCACAGGTCCGATATTTCCAAAATGTCCTAACACAAGTCCTGCAAGAAGCGGACCTCCTGAAGTTCCAAGTGAGAACTCTCCGCCACCCGGAAGAGGAATCACAATTTTAGCCAAAATAACGCCTAATACAACAGCCAATGCAAAGGCAAAGAATCCCATATCATCAATATCTATGAGTTTTTTCTTATTCTCTTTTACTTTTACATCTGCTACTGCTGAAAATTGTGCACGTTCTGCATCCATATCTGTCTTCAAAATACGTGGCATCAATTGTACAAAAAGTACCACGCCAATTACTCCAAACGGATAAGCGATTCCATATCCTACAGAAGCTGTATCTGAAGTTGCCTCAATTGCCGCAGCAAGTCCCGGTGTACTTGTAAGAGCACCTGTCATCATACCTACACTGATATCTGTTGGAACACCGAAAATTTTAATAACGGCAACACAGGTAAGTGCTCCTGTGATAATAACCAACAAACCTAACAGTACATAAGACTTTGCATTTGCTTTAAAGTTACGGAAAAACTTAGGCCCCGCAATAAAACCTACTGATGTCACAAAACAAATCAATCCTAAATCTTGGATTTCTTTTGGAATAGATACACCAAAGTGACCAAACACCAAAGCTACTAGCAGAATCCCTGCTGTTCCCAAATCTAATCCGCATATTCTAATACGTCCTACGGCATATCCAAGTACTGCAACCAAGAATACCATCATCATGGTACTTGAAAGCACGCTTTCCTGAAACCATGTTATAATATCCATTTTTAATTACCTCCTAAATTTACATAACGAATTCCAACATTAGACAGCATACCCCATCTAATGTTGGAAATCAATCACTAGTTCAATCTATTTACACCTTCTGGTCTGTAGTCTGGTAATAACTTAGGAGATACTACCGATGGCTCAATACCAGCGTCTGCTAACATGTTAGAGTAATCATCCACATGAGAAAGCGTTAATTCTTTCAATTCTACCTCTTTACACTTAGCACCAGCTTGTTGTCCCGCATTACGTCCGAATACGATGATGTCAAGTAAAGAATTACCCATAAGTCTGTTTCTTCCGTGGATTCCTCCGATTGCCTCTCCGGCTACGTAAAGGTTTTCAACCTCTGACATACCGTTTACACCAACTTTGATACCACCGTTTTGGTAGTGAAGTGTTGGGTAGATTACGATAGGTACCTTTCTCATATCGATACCACATCTTAAGTACATACGAAGCATACCAGGTAATCTCTTTTCAAGAGTACCTTCTCCGTGAATCATATCAATCATAGGAGTGTCAAGCCAGATTCCATCAGCTACCGGTGTTGGAACCCCTTTTCCTCTTTCTTTACATTCACGAATGATTCCTGATGCTGCAACGTCACGAGTTTCCAATGGATGCATGAATACTTCACCATCTACGTTTACGAACATAGCGCCCATAGAACGTACTTTTTCAGTTACGAGAGCTCCGTAAATCTGTGAAGGGAACGCAACACCTGTTGGATGATACTGAAGTGTATCTTGGTATAATAATGGAGCACCTGCGCGGTATGCCATAACAAGACCGTCAGCTGTTGCACCATAGTGGTTTGATGTTGGGAAACCTTGATAGTGCATACGACCAGCACCACCTGTTGCGATGATAACTGTTTTTGCTCTTGCAACCAAGATTTCATCTGTTTGCATGTTAAGGAGAACTGCACCTGCTGCTTTTCCATCTGTATCTTTGATAATTTCAATTGCTGCTGTAAAGTCAACAACCGGAATCTTTCTGTTGAATACTTCATCACGAAGTGTTCTCATGATTTCAGCACCTGAGTAGTCAGCTGCAGCGTGCATTCTCTTACGAGATGTTCCACCACCATGAGTAGTAACCATTCTTCCATCTTCATCTTTATCAAATAATACACCTAACTTATCAAGCCAGTTGATAGCGATTGGTCCGTCACAAACTAATTTTTCAACAAGTTCTGGAACGTTTGCAAAATGTCCACCACCCATTACATCTAAGTAATGTTGTGCAGGTGAGTCATTTTCTTTATCAGCAGCTTGGATACCACCTTCTGCCATCATGGTATTTGCATCACCGATACGAAGTTTCGTAACGATCATTACATTAGCACCAGCTTCGTTTGCTTCGATAGCAGCTGAAGCACCAGCTCCGCCACCACCGATAACTAATACATCTACATCATAGTCTGGATTTGACAAATCAATATCCATTCCTTTTACTCTGCTTTCGCCCTGAAGAATTTCTACTAATTCTTTCGGAGCTTTCTGTCCTGCATTTGGACCAACTTTGATTTCTTCAAAGCTTTCAAGATTATAATCTGGATGGAATGCTTCAAGGAGAGCTGTTTTTTCATCAGCTGTCATACGTCTTGGTTCGAAACCGATACGTGCAGCTCTACCAGCTTCAACCTTTTTAATGGATTCCATCATCTCGGCTGTATATGGTAAACTCATAATTCTCTCCTCCTTATTTCTCAATATCTCTGTTGTTATAGAGTTCTTTTAATTCTGAAAGTGGTTTTGCCATGATTGCTTCGATCATTGCTTTGCAGTCTCCTCTTTCAATTTCTTCCACTCTTGTTGTTAGGTGTTCTGCTTCCGGTCTGATGTACTTACCTGTAAGTCTTCTTGCAAGAAGAGCAACTTGTGGATGTGAAATTCCTGCTGGACAACGTGAAGAACAAACACCACACATTACACAGTCAAATGAAAGTTCTGCACATTGTTCGAACTCACCTCTTTGAGCGTGAGCAATGTATTGCATAACGTTAAGGTCTTGTGTACAAGCCTTTGTACAAGCATTACATCCGATACATGCGTAGATTTCCGGATACAATTGCATCATCACTTGTTGTGTTGGTTTGATATCTTCGATACTGTAAACTTTTTTCTCTAATGGGAAGAATGGCAATGTAGCTACACACATATCGTTTTCAACTTTTGTAGAACAAGCCAAACATCCTGTTAATTCGTTTTTCCCTTTGATTCTGTAAATAGTAGCACATGCTCCGCAGAAACCATTTCTACAACCGCATCCACGTACTAATTGGTAACCAGCATATTCAAAAGCTTCCATAATGGTTAAGTTTGATGGAACTTGATACTTTTTACCATACAAATATACATTAATCATATCTGCCATTTTTCTTTTTTCCTTTCTTTTAGTACTCTGGTGGTAATTCGCCGATTTCATCATAACGGAATACCGGACCGTCTTTACATACGTATTTAGAACCAATATTACAACGTCCGCATTTTCCAATACCACACTTCATACGAAGTTCAAATGTTGTATAGATTTGCTCATCCGTAAATCCTAATTCTTTTAATCCTGCCAACACGAACTTAATCATAATCGGAGGGCCACAGATTAAAGCGACCTTGTTTGTATCAAGATTTAACTCTTTTACATAAGCTGGTACAAATCCTACGTGTCCATCCCATCCTTCTTGTGGACGGTCGATTGTAAGATGTACGTTAATGCCTTCTGTCTTCATCCAAACTTCCTGGATTTCTTTTAATTGAACCAAATCGTCTGCCGAACGAGAACCGTAAACAATATCTACTGTTCCATAGTTTTCGCGGTTATCAATAACATAGTTGATAACTGAACGAAGTGGTGCAAGACCGATACCACCAGCGATGAATAAAAGGTTTTTACCTTTTAATTCTGTTTCCACCGGGAAATGATTTCCGTATGGTCCACGTACTGTGATTTCTGAACCTACTTCTAAACTGTGAAGATAATCTGTAAGTTCACCACATTTTTTAATACTAAATTCTTGGAATTCTTTGTTTGTTGGTGAAGACGTAATGGAGAACATTGCTTCACTCACACCAGGTGCACAAACCATTGCGCATTGACCTGGCATATGTTCAAATAATTTTCCGCCCTCTGGAGCATTTACACGAAACGTTTTAACATCCGGTGTCTCCTGACGGATATCTGTAATGATACCTACCTTTGGAATCAATGTGTCCAAGGTGTATCCATCATGACAATGACATTCGCACATTAGTTTTCACCTCCCTGGTTTTCAAAAGCCTTAATAACTTTTACGATATTAAGTGCAGAAGGACATTTTTCAATACAACGTCCACAACCTACACATGAGTACATACCATCGTTATTTGCCGGGAAATAAACAAGCTTGTGCATGAATCTCTGGCGGAATCTTTGCATTTGGCTTGTACGGTTGTTTCCGTGAGCCATCATTGTAAAGTCAGAGTACATACATGAATCCCAACAACGATATCTTTGCACACCGTGTCCTGTGTCGTAGTCTTTGATATCATAGCATTGGCAAGTTGGACACACGAATGTACATGTTCCACATGCCAAACAAGGTTTGTACAATTCTTCCCATACAGGAGAATTGAATTTATCTAATAGAACGTCTCCGTTCCATCCTTCTAAGGAAATATTTGAATATGGCAATTTTTCTACGATTGCACGAATCGCATTCTTTTCTTCTTCCACTTTTGCTTCATCAGCATCTACAAGAAGTTCTGCCACTGCACTAGTCAGTTTTTCACCTTTTTCAGTTAAAGCCTTCCAGTACATTTCTCCA
>JAZRON010000004.1:0-55737 GCA_045648725.1 Faecalimonas sp. | reverse complement strand
GGCATAGATACCGTGACACTAAAAGGGGAACATTTTAAAGCCTATGTGGAGGCGGGGCAAGAGGTGAAAAAGGGCACCTTGCTGTTAGAATTTGATGTAAACGGAATTAGGCAGGCAGGCTTGGAGATAATCTCACCCATGATTATTTGCAACACACCTAACTATAAAAAAATCATTGCTCATGCAGGGAAAAAAGTAAGTGAGTTAGATGAAGTTCTCACGCTGATAAAATAAATAGATTCGAAAATAAGAGGAGGAAGATTTTTATGAAATATCTTCAAAAATTAGGAAAATCTTTAATGTTGCCGGTTGCATGTCTGCCGATTTGCGGATTGCTTATGGGCGTGGGCTATTTGCTATGTCCGGCTACCATGCAAGGAGGAGAGGTGACAGGTCTCGTCAATTTGATTGGGTTATTCTTTGTAAAGGCAGGTGGGGCTTTAATTGATAATCTGGCTCTTCTTTTTGTAATAGGTGTAGGGGTAGGAATGTCCAAGGACAATGATGGTACAGGTGGGGTGGCAGCATTGGCTTCTTGGCTTCTTATTACCACATTACTTTCAGAAGGTACAGTTACCACAATTATGCCATCTGTTGCTGAAAACCAAAGTTCATTGATTGCCTTTCAGAAAATCGCAAACCCATTTATCGGTATTTTGGCAGGGGTCATTGGTTCTTTCTGCTACAATCGATTTAGGGACACAAAATTGACTCCTTGGTTGTCTTTCTTTAGCGGAAAACGTTCCGTTGCAATCATTGCCGGTGTGATTTCGATTGTTGTTTCAGCAGTCTTATTATTTGTATGGCCACTGGTGTTTGGCGGGCTGATTTCTATTGGAAATGCCATTGCGGGAATGGGGGCAGTTGGAGCCGGATTGTATGCATTCCTAAACCGATTACTAATCCCAACAGGATTGCATCATGCATTGAACAACGTGTTTTGGTTTGATACCATCGGCCTGGGTGACCTTAGCAATTTCTGGGCAGGAAAAACATCGGAAGATGTGCCATGGGATTTGGGAATGTATATGTCAGGCTTTTTCCCATGCATGATGTTTGGGGTGCCGGGTGCGGCGTTGGCTATGATTCAGTGTGCAAAGGACAATAAGAAGAAGGTTGCCATTGGTCTTGTGGCATCTTCGGCAGTCTGTGCATTTGTGTGTGGTGTCACAGAGCCCTTTGAGTTTGGGTTTATGTTTTTGGCGCCGGTATTGTATGTAATCTATGCAGCACTATATGGCATTTTTACAGTGATCACCGTTTTAGTTGGCTTCCGAGCAGGCTTTAGTTTTTCAGCAGGTGCAACGGACCTGTTGTTCTCGGCAACCCTTCCGGCAGCGCGTAATACATGGTTGATTCTCCCGCTGGGGTTGGCCGCATTTGTCGTCTTCTATCTGGTGTTCCGTTTCGCCATTTTGAAGTTCGATTTGAAGACGCCGGGACGAGAAGATGACGAAGAAGAGGAACGGGTAGTTTTATCGAATAACAGTTTTACCGATGTGGCAAAGATTGTATTAGAAGGAGTGGGTGGCAAAGAAAACGTGGTGTCTGCCGACAACTGTATTACAAGACTTCGACTGGAAATCAAGGATTATACCTTAGTGGACGAAAAGAAAATCAAATCTGCAGGAGTGGCGGGAGTTATCCGCCCAGGGAAAAACAGTGTGCAGGTTATCATTGGAACTCAGGTTCAGTTTGTAGCAGATGAATTTAAAAAATTGTGTAAATGAAAATAAAAAAGAAAAGGGTGAGGACCATGATGTGGTGCTCACTCTTTTCGTGTTATTGATAAATGATTTTGTTTTCGTATTTGGCTTCCGATGTTAGTTGCACGTTTAGACGTTTAAACTGTTTCAGGTCTACGGAAGACAACATAACAGAGGAGTGTGCCTGACATCCCTTTAATTTTGGAATCTGTTTCAAAGCCAACTCTGCATTTTTATCAGTGGCAGCACAGATAGAAAGAGCAATCATAACTTCATCTGTATGGAGTCTTGGGTTCTTGCTTCCAAGATATTCTGTTTTCAAAGTTTGGATTGGCTCTATTACACTTGGTGAGATAAGATGTAAATCGTCATCTAGGTCTGCAAGTGTTTTCAAAGCATTGAGCAGTACAGCGGCAGAAGGCCCAAGAAGAGGAGTCGTTCTACCTGTAATAATCTGACCGTTAGGAAGCTCTAATGCGGCAGCCGGTCCCTGTGTTTTCTCTGCTTTATCTAATGCGGCGCCAACAACTTTTCTATCACTAATTGTAATGTGTGCCTGCTTCATTAACAATTCAATCTTATATGCTTCGTCTTCCTGAGATTTTCCTTCGGAAAGTCCCTTGAGTGCGGCATAATATCTGCGAATAATTTCCTGGTTGGAAGCTTCTCGACACACGTTATCATCACAGATACAATTACCGGCCATATTTACACCCATGTCGGTAGGAGACTTGTAAGGGTTTTCCCCATAAATACGCTCAAAAATGGCGTCTAGGACAGGAAAGATTTCCACGTCTCGGTTGTAGTTCACTGCTGTAGTTCCGTAGGCTTCCAAATGGAAAGGGTCAATCATGTTGACATCGTTCAAATCTGCAGTAGCAGCTTCGTAAGCAAGGTTTACAGGATGCTTTAGTGGGATATTCCAGATTGGAAATGTCTCAAACTTAGCATATCCTGCATGAATGCCACGCTTGTGTTCGTGATACAACTGGGAAAGACAGGTTGCCATCTTACCGCTTCCAGGTCCGGGAGCAGTGATGATTACTAGCGGTCTGGAAGTCTCAATGTATTCATTTTTTCCATATCCATCGTCGCTGACGATAAGAGGAATATTAGTTGGATATCCTTCGATAGAGTAGTGGGTATAAACTTTAATTCCTAATTTTTGAAGTCGTGTTTTAAATAAGTTAGCACTGTTTTGCCCGGAATATTGGGTGATTACTACACTGCCTACAAACAACCCTTTTTCTTTAAAGGAATCCATGAGTCTTAATACGTCAGAATCGTAAGTAATTCCAAGGTCGCCTCGAACTTTATTCTTTTCAATATCTCCGGCACTGATTACAATAACGATTTCTGCCTGGTCAGACAATTGCATCAACAATTTCAACTTGCTGTCCGGTGCAAATCCCGGCAGCACTCTTGAGGCATGATAGTCATCGAATAGTTTTCCACCGAACTCCAGATATAATTTGTTGTCAAAATGATTGATTCTTTCTCGAATATGCTCGGATTGCATTTTGAGATATTTTTCATTATCAAATCCAATTTTCATAAGTCGTTTTCATCCTATCTAAAGATTTGGGTACTTTTTAAACCCGAATAAATCAAATACAAAATTAGTATACTACAAAGTGTGTCATTTTATCTAGTCCTAATACAAAATTTAGAATGTTTTTATTGATTTATAGAATGTCAATACTTATAATAAGGAAGATAATAGTTAGGAGGATAAAAATGGATAATTATCAGAATAATAATTATAATAGCCATGATTATAATAAAGATCATAATAATAACAATAATAACAATAAAAACAATAAGAATAATAAGGGAAACAAGCAAGGTTGGATCCTGGTTGTGGTTACCACGCTTATTACAACGTTTTTGGTAGTTGGTATGCTTCAATTGTCTCAAGATGTAACTACGAAAGAGATTAGTTACAGTGAGTTTCTAGAGATGGTAGACGACGGAGAGATAGAGAAGGTTGTTATTGAAAGTGAACGCTATGCCATTACTCCAAAGAAGGATGAAGAACAGCAGAATCCACTTTTGGGGAAAATAGAGGTGACCTATTATACGGGAATTATGGAAGACGATGCCCTGCTTAGCCGTTTGGAAAAAGCGGATGTAGACGTTACCAAAAAGATTCCGGATACAGCGTCTGCCTTGTTTTGGAACTTTATGTTGACTGTGATTCTTCCATTTGGACTGATTTTCATCTTTATGAGTTTTATGATGAAAAAGATGACAAAAGGTGGCATGATGGGGATTGGAAAAAGCAATGCCAAGATGTATGTGGAGAAGCAGACGGGTGTAACGTTTAAAGATGTAGCAGGTCAGGATGAAGCCAAGGAATCTCTCCAGGAGGTAGTTGATTTCTTGCATAATCCGAAGAAATACACAGAGATTGGTGCCAAGTTGCCAAAGGGTGCGCTACTTGTTGGACCTCCGGGAACAGGTAAGACTTTACTTGCAAAGGCGGTAGCGGGAGAAGCGAAGGTTCCATTCTTTTCCGTATCCGGTTCTGAGTTTGTGGAGATGTATGTAGGTGTGGGGGCATCCAGAGTACGTGATCTCTTTAAGCAAGCTCAAGCTATGGCTCCATGTATTATTTTTATCGATGAGATTGATGCAATTGGAAAGAGCCGTGATAATGCATTGGGAAGCAATGATGAGCGTGAGCAGACTTTGAATCAGATTCTTTCCGAGATGGATGGATTTTCTACAGATAAAGGTCTTTTGCTTTTGGCGGCGACAAACAGACCGGAGATTTTGGACCCGGCCCTTCTTCGTCCGGGACGTTTTGATAGAAGAATTATTGTGGATAAACCAGACTTGCGCGGACGTGTTGATGTATTAAAGGTGCATTCGAAAAATGTTAAAATGGATGAAACCGTTGATTTGGAAGCCATTGCATTGGCGACCTCAGGTGCGGTAGGCTCTGATTTAGCAAATATGATTAATGAAGCTGCTATTAATGCAGTAAAACATGGCAGAAAAGTGGTTTCTCAGTCAGACTTATTTGAAGCAGTGGAGGTAGTGCTGGTCGGAAAAGAGAAGAAGGACCGTATCATGAACAATGAGGAACGTCGTATTGTTTCTTATCATGAGGTGGGTCATGCACTTGTAAGTGCCCTTCAGAAGGATTCAGAGCCGGTACAGAAGATTACCATTGTTCCGAGAACCATGGGAGCTCTGGGTTATGTTATGCAGACACCGGAGGAAGAAAAATTCTTGAATACCAAGAGTGAATTGGACGCAATGTTAGTAGGGCTTCTTGCGGGACGTGCGGCAGAGGAGATTGTGTTTGACACAGTTACAACAGGCGCATCCAACGATATTGAGCGGGCTACCAAGCTTGCCCGTGCTATGGTGACACAGTATGGAATGTCTGCAAAATTTGGTCTTATGGGGTTGGAATCTATTCAGCACAAATACCTAGATGGCCGTGCTGTTTTAAACTGCGGTGAAGAGACAGCAGGAGAAATTGACAAAGAAGTAATGCAGATGTTGAAGGATGCTTATGAAGAAGCAAAATGTTTGTTGACAGAGAACAGAGAAGCACTAGACAAGATTGCGGATTTCTTGATTGAGAAGGAAACCATTACCGGAAAAGAATTTATGGATATTTTCCACGAAGTACAAGGAACGGAAGCACTTCCAGAGGCAGTTTTTGAAGAAGAGTAGTTGATTTAGAGGTGGATAATAGCCACCTCTATTTTTTTCTTATATATAGATGAATTCTATATATATATTAAAACTATCAATTAGACTACAATTTCCTCTAGTGTTAAAATTTTCTTATGAGAAAACAAAGGAGGATTTTGAATATGAATTTATCAGGTTCAAAGAAAACATTAGCCTTAGCAGGTGCTCTTTGTGGTATTGTTGCTGTTATTTTAGCACTCAAAGGAAACCCTGCAAACATGGCAATCTGTATCGCTTGTTTTATTCGTGATACAGCAGGTGCACTCGGAATGCATCAAGCAGCAGTCGTTCAATACGTAAGACCGGAAATTATCGGTATCGTACTCGGCTCATTTATTATTTCAGTAGCTACAAAAGAATACCGCTCAACAGCAGGATCTTCACCAATGATTCGCTTTGTATTAGGTGTAATCATCATGATTGGTTCTTTGGTATTCTTAGGATGCCCATTGCGTATGGTACTCCGTATGGCAGCTGGTGACTTAAATGCATACGTTGCATTAGTTGGTTTCATTTTAGGTATTGCAGTTGGTATCGTAGCGTTGAAGAAAGGCTTCAGCCTTGGTCGTTCTTACGAGACAACACCTGCAGCAGGTGCTATTTTACCAATTATCTGTGTAGGTCTTTTGGCATTACTTTTATTTGTACCATCATTACTTAAATTTAGTGAATCAGGTCCTGGAAGCAAACATGCACCTGTAGCAATTGCTTTAATCGCAGCTATCATTTTTGGTGCGTTGGCTCAAAAAGCAAGAATGTGCTTCGCTGGTGGAATCCGTGACGTCATCTTAATGAAAAACTTTGATTTATTAACAGTAGTTGGTAGCTTATTTGTTGTAATGTTAATTTTTAACATTGCAAACGGAAGTTTTGTATTATCATTTACTACACCAGGCGTTGTTGCTCACAATGATCACTTATGGAACGTTCTTGGTATGTTCGTAGTTGGTTTCGCTGCAACATTAGCAGGTGGATGTCCACTTCGTCAATTGATTTTAGCAGGACAAGGTTCTTCAGACGCAGCAGTTACTGTTCTTGGTATGTTTGTTGGTGCAGCACTTTGCCACAACTTTGGACTTGCTTCAAGTGGTACAGCCCCAAATGCTGAAACAGGTGAATTAGTATTAGGTGCAGCTTCTCAAAACGGTAAAATCGCAGTGATTATCTGTATCGTAGTTTTAGTTGCAATCTCAATTGCAGGAATTAAAAGAAAGAAGGCTTAAGATATGTTTGAAGTAGATGCAAGAGGATTATCATGCCCACAACCATTGATGATGACAAATGAAGCCATCAAATCACAAAATGGGCCAATCAAAGTATTAGTAAGTGAACCACATCAAAAAACAAACGTAGAAAAATTTGCAACAGATAAAGGCAAAAAAGTTACTGTAACTGAAGTTGGTTCAGAATTTGAAATCGTAATTGAATAATTACATAAAAAGGAAAGAGGTTTGCGTAGGCAAGCCTCTTTTTTTGTGGTATGATAAGCCACAAAGGAGTAATAGTATGTTTCATATAGAAGAAGAATTAAAAAAACTGCCTGCAAAGCCGGGGGTCTATCTGATGCATGATGAAAAGGACCAGATTATTTATGTGGGAAAGGCAATCAGTTTAAAAAACAGAGTGAGGCAGTATTTTCAGGCAAGCAGAAATAAGGGCGCTAAAATTGAACAAATGGTAACTCACATTCGGCGTTTTGAATATATCGTGACGGATTCGGAGTTGGAAGCTTTGGTATTGGAGTGTAACTTAATCAAAGAGCACAGACCGAAGTATAATACCATGCTGATGGACGATAAGGGATATCCTTTTATCAAGGTGACGACCAATGAGGCATATCCTCGAATTATGCTTGCCCGTGAGATGAAAAAAGATAAAGCCAAATATTTTGGACCATATACCAGTGCTACCGCAGTGAAGGATACCATTGATTTGATTCGGAAGTTGTATCAGATTCGAAGCTGTAACCGGAATCTTCCAAGAGATATGGGAAAGGAAAGACCATGCCTTAATTACCATATTAAACAATGTAAGGCACCGTGTCAGAATTACATTTCTGAGGAAGAATACCGCAAATCTATTGATGAGGCAATCCGTTTTCTCAATGGACACTATGAGGGCATTTTGAAGGACTTAGAGGAGAAGATGGCAGAAGCGTCGGAACAGATGGAGTTCGAAAGAGCAATCGAATATAGAGAACTTTTAAACAGCGTGAAACAGATTTCCCAGAAACAGAAGATTACAGACAGTAGTGGCGAGGATAGAGACATTCTTGCGGTGGCAAAGGATGCAGAGGATGCCGTTGTGCAAGTGTTTTTTATTCGAGGTGGCAGACTTATTGGTCGAGACCATTTCTTCCTGCGGAATGCTTCTGAGGATTCCAAAAGTAAAATTTTGGAAAGTTTTATCAAGCAGTTTTATGCAGGTACCCCGTTTATTCCATCCGAATTGATGCTACAGGAGGAAATCCAAGATTGGGATATCATAGAACAGTGGTTGTCCAAGAAGAAAGAGCAACGGGTTCGCATCAGAGTTCCGAAAAAGGGCGAAAAAGAGAAGTTGGTAGAACTGGCAAGAACAAATGCAGCTCTCGTTTTAAATACGGATAAAGAGCGTTTAAAACGGGAGGAGGGAAGAACCATCGGAGCAGTGAAGGAGATTGAAAAGCTATTGGGTCTTTCTAATATTGTCAGAATGGAGGCTTTCGATATTTCCAATACAAGCGGATTTGCCTCCGTAGGCTCTATGGTGGTGTATGAAAAAGGGAAACCGAAGCGTAACGATTACCGTAAGTTTAGAATCAAAAGTGTACAAGGGCCAAACGATTATGCCAGCATGGAAGAAGTTCTGGAACGTAGATTTTGTCACGGTCTGGAGGAACTTGACAATGGAGATGAATTGGGGAGTTTTGCTTCATTTCCGGATTTGATTCTCATGGATGGAGGACGAGGGCAGGTCAACATTGCACTTCAGGTGCTGGAAAAGCTGGATTTACAGATACCGGTTTGTGGTATGGTGAAGGATGATTCCCATAGAACCAGAGGTTTGTATTATAACAATGTGGAAATCCCTATTGACAGACATTCGGAAGGGTTTAAACTGATTACGCGGATTCAGGACGAAGCTCATCGATTTGCAATCGAGTTTCATCGGAAACTGCGAAATCAAGGACAGGTGCATTCTATATTAGATGAAATTAAAGGGATCGGCCCTACGAGAAGAAAGGCACTTATGAAGCATTATAATAATATAGATGAAATTAAAAATGCCAGTGTGGATGAACTAAAATCTCTGCCTTCTATGAATGAAAAATCAGCAAAGGAAGTGTACAGTTTTTTCCATTAGTGGTATACTAGAGAAAAATAAATTATGAGAGGGACAAGTATGGCATCAGTAAAAATTACAAAATTGGTGGAGAAGATGAATTTAAAAAATCTCACACCGGATATTGATTTAACAGAAAAAGAAATTAATGTTCCGGATATCAACCGTCCGGCATTGCAGCTTACGGGATACTTTGACCATTTTGATTCTGTGCGTGTACAGATTATAGGATATGTAGAATACACATATTTGCAGACGCTGACAGAGGAACGCAAAAAGGAAGTGTATCGAGAACTGCTGTCCTATGGTATTCCTTGTCTTATTTACACGACGGAGATTTTTCCGGACGAAGAACTGCTTAGACAGGCAAATGAAACAAATACGCCGGTATTTGCAACGGATAAGAAAACTTCACCATTTCAGGCGGAATTGATTCGTTGGCTCAATGTAGAACTGGCTCCATGTATTTCAATTCATGGGGTATTGGTTGATGTTTACGGTGTAGGCGTCTTGATTATGGGGGAAAGCGGCATTGGTAAGAGCGAGGCGGCTTTGGAGTTAATCAAACGTGGGCATCGTCTAGTTACAGATGATGTTGTAGAGATTAGAAAAGTGAGTGACGATACATTGGTGGGTTCCGCACCGAGTATTACAAAGCATTTAATAGAACTTCGAGGAATCGGCATTGTAGATGTAAAAACCCTGTTTGGTGTTCAGAGTGTAAAGGAAACGCAAACAGTTGATTTTGTAATTACATTGGAAGAGTGGGATAAGAACAAGGAATACGACCGTCTTGGGCTGGAAGATCAGTATACAGAATTTTTGGGAAATCGTGTTGTTTGTCACTCTATTCCAATTCGTCCGGGGCGTAATGTGGCAATTATTGTAGAGTCAGCATCTATTAACCATAGGCAGAAACAGATGGGCTATAATGCAGCACAAGAATTATACAGAAGAGTGCAACAGAGTTTAACGAAAAAGAAATAGGAGGAATTTCAGATGTATTGTTTTGGTGTGGATATTGGAGGTACTACTGTAAAGATGGGACTGTTTCAAGAAGATGGAACCGTGCTTGACAAGTGGGAAATTAAAACAAAGATAGAGAATCGAGGATGTGCCATTCTGCCGGATGTTGCCAAGTCCATTGCAGAAAAGTTGGTAAAACATGAGATTGCAAAAGCAGATGTGGTAGGAATTGGTGTAGGAGTTCCAGCCCCAGTTAATGCTGAAGGCGTGGTGAAGCAGACTACCAACCTGAACTGGGAGTACAAGGATGTAAGACAAGAACTGGAGGACCTCACAGGAATCAAAGTAAAAGTGGGAAATGATGCAAATGTAGCCGCTCTCGGCGAAATGTGGAGAGGCGGCGGTCAGGGTAATAAAAATATGGTTATGGTTACTCTAGGAACTGGTGTCGGAGGAGGAATTATTATTAATGGTAATATTCTAGTTGGAACAAATGGCGCTGGCGGAGAAATCGGACATATTGTTATGGAGCCAAAAGAGACAGAACGTTGTGGTTGTGGAAAAACAGGATGTTTGGAGCAATATGCATCGGCAACCGGAATTGTTCGTCTTGCAAGAAGGCAACTGGAAAAATTTGAAGGGGATACAGTATTAAAGGCAGAATCGGTAACCGCAAAAGATGTGTTTGACGCTGTGAAAGCGGGAGATAAGGCGGCAATTGAAATTGCGCAGGAATTTGGCAAGTATTTAGGACATGGCTTGGCAACGGTATCTGCGTTGGTGGACCCATCCATTTATGTGATTGGAGGAGGGGTATCTAAGGCAGGGGAAATTCTGTTTGACTATATAAAAGAGCCATATATGGAAAAAGCGTTTTTTGCTAATAAAGACGTAAAATTTGCGCTGGCACAATTGGGAAATGATGCAGGAATCTATGGTGCAGCGAAGTTAGTATTATCATAATAGAAAGTGGTTTGCAAGTTTTCTTTGCAAACCACTTTTTGTGTCAATATATTATTGTGCTGTATTAGGTGGGGTTGTCGGAGTTGTCGCGGTTGGATTTTCAGTAGTGGCATTCGCATTTTCTGCTGCTTTCGCCGCTGCTTCTTCCTCAACATGTCCGTTACAGCTTTGCTTTGGTGCAGTTCCTTCTGCAAAGTATTCTGTATATTTAGAACAGAAATCACTGCTTGCAAGTTTGCCAGTCTTAGTACAGATAGTTTTCTTTTCAATCTCTTTTGGCATTTCGAAATCTTTTTTCTCGTAACCATCGTGGATACGTGTCATAATCGTTTTCCAAAGTTTATTGTGGAAACTTTGATTTAAATGTTCCATTGGCTGGCTGTCATCAAAGCCTGTCCAGACAGAGGCTGTCAAATACGGTGTGTATGCAGAAAGCCATAAGTCTTTGGATTCTTGGCTAGTACCTGTCTTGCCGGCAACCGGCATGTTTGACATTCTGGCAGCACCACCGGTACCTTGTGAACTAGCGATTACATCAATCATTGCATCGGTAATGAGTGCAGCTGTTGTTTCTTTCATGGCAACATGTGTCTTTGGAACGTTTTCAAACAACAAGTTTCCATCGTGGTCGTAAATATGTGTGTAAAGGATTGGTTCCGTGTAAACACCGCCATTTGCGATGGAAGCATAGGCAGCAGTCATTTCCAAATTGGTAACTCCCTTAGAAATACCTCCCAATGCAAGTGGTTGATACATGTCGTTTTCTGCACTAAGAGTGGTGAAACGGAAGTTCTCTGTTAAATATTGAAAGCCTAGAGCCGGTGTAATCTCTGTAAGTTTCTTTACAGAGCATACATTAGCTGAGCGTGTAATACAATCACGAATGGTTAAGTTCCCTTTATAACCATCACCCCACCAGTTGCTAACTTTTTTACCGTTGCTGTATTTAAATGGTGCATCTTCAATTACTGTTGCCAAGGTATCACCGTGGCTATCCAAGGCTGGAATAAAAGTTGATAACACTTTAAAGCAAGAACCAGGTTGTCTGGTCGACTGTGTAGCACGATTCAAACTCATGTTTTCGGTTTTGGTACCACGTCCTCCCACGATTGCTTTTACATGTCCTGTATGTTGATCCATTACAACAAAGGAAGCCTGTGGTTGTGGTGTAATATTAACACGTTTGATAACGGTGTCGTTTTCCGATGTCTTTAAGGATTCAATATATTCCTCTACTATTTCATTAGCTTCTTTTTCAGAATTGAAGGTTGTGCCATACCCCGTATATTTCTCCCCATCATATACCTTGTATTTGTCACCATAGTTTTCAAGTACATAATTGTTTAGACCATTCTTATCATAATGATTCTGACTTTCGTCTTCATGAATAATGGAAATTGCACAGTCCACACCCCATTTTACAGAGGAAGGGTAGTTAGATGCATTGCTCAATTCTTCTTCACAGATTTGTTGCATTTTTATATCTTGTGTAGAGATGATTTTTAATCCACCGCTATACACTGCGTTGTGGGCCTGAGTCTCAGTGTAACCCAACTCACTGCACAAGTCACCGATTACCTGTTTTGCAACCTCATCAACAAAATAAGAGTTTACGGTAATGCTTTCTGTATATTCTGTATTTGTAACCTGAATGCGGTCATAAACATTATCTGCAATCGCTTCATCGTACTGTGCCTGTGTAATAAATTCCTGTTCCAACATATCATCCAGAACCTTTTTGCGTCGTTTTGCGTTGGCTTCTGGATTAGTAATAGGGTTGAGGTTGCCAGGGCTTTGAGTAATTCCCGCAATGGTAGCACTCTCAGATAAGGTTAACTCGCTTACGTCTTTGCCAAAATAACGTCTGGAAGCAGCCTGAACACCAAGAGTATTCTGTCCCAGGTTAATGGTATTTAAGTAATTCTCTAAAATTACATCTTTGTCGTTAATCTCTTTTTCAATTTGGACTGCAAGATACAGCTCTTGTATCTTACGTTCAACCCTTTGCCAAGAGGTTTCGTTAACGAAATTTGGGAAAACACTATTTTTAATTAATTGCTGTGTGATGGTGCTGGCACCCTGAGAGAAGTTTCCGCCAGACATAATTCCGGTAATTCCTGCTCTCGCAATTCCTTTCATGTCGATTCCGTTATGCTCCCTGAATCGGGAATCTTCAATTGCAATAAAAGCATTTTGCATATCTTCCGGAATCTCACTAATTGCCACATAGATACGATTAGAACCTGCGTCTACAAAGGTATCCAGTACCGTTGTTCCGTCATTGGCGTAAACGGTTGACATGTGAGCGGAAGGTTTAATATCTTCTGCGGTAATGTGTGGTGTATCATCAATAATTCTTTTGAAAAGGATTCCACCAATAATCATTCCTGTAATACCGATTAATACACAGATGATAAGAAAAGCCTTAAAAAAACGAACCATCATCTGTTTTTTTCTTCTTGCGGCCTTTGAGGAAATCTTTTCGCGGCGCTTTGAAGCGTTTTTTCTACCATAATTCATGAATATAGCCTCCTTTATTCGTAGAACATTATAGCAAACTTGGTGGGGTAAATAAAGGAAAAATTGAAAACTTCATATTTTCTAAGGAAAATTTTAAGAAAATGTTGTGGAAAAGAGTGTAAAACTGATATAGTAATAGAAAATGTTAAGAAGGTGTAAGGTATGTTAAGCCAGTACAAAACAGTTTATGCCGGTGGTGAAGCCGAGATTATAGAAAAAAAATCCAGATTTATTGCCACGGTCAAGCCTGTGAAGAGTGAAGAAGAAGCAATCGCTTTTATTGAAGGGTTGAAGAAAAAATATTGGAACGCAACCCATAATTGCTCTGCATATGTAATTGGTGACCATTTTCAGGTTCAGCGCTGCAGTGATGATGGGGAACCTAGTGGAACTGCGGGAAAGCCTATGCTAGATGTGCTTTTAGGGGAAGAACTACATGACACGGCAGTGGTAGTAACACGGTATTTTGGTGGGACACTACTTGGAACCGGAGGGTTGGTGCGAGCCTATCAGGCATCCACCAAAGCAGGTTTGGAAGCAAGTACTGTGATTACGAAGATGCACGGCAGCAGAGTGTCTGTTGAGACCGATTATACCGGACTTGGGAAAATACAATATATTCTCGGACAACGAGGACTTACCATTCTAAATTCAGAATACACAGACAAGGTTGCATTGGAGGTGCTTTTGCCGGAGGCAGAGGTGAAAAATGTAATGGAGGAGATTACGGAAGGGACCAATGGCCAGGCTGTGATGGAAGTGATGGAAGAATGCTATTTTGCAAATATAAATGGGGAAATGCTTATATTTGAGGCATGAAGACTTTCTGTCCGTACCCCAACATTTGTCAGAGAGCCGTCATAAAAAGGGTGCCACATTGTGACACCCTGAAGTTTTGTCTAAAATTCTGGTTCTATCAAACCATACATACCATCTTTTCTTTTGTAGACCACGTTTACTTCATCTGTCTCAGCATTTCTGAATACAAAGAAATTGTGACCCAGGAGTTCCATTTGCACACATGCATCTTCCGGGAACATTGGTTTCATGCCAAAACGTTTTGTACGGATAATCTTAGCCTCATCCTCATCAAAAGTGTCATCCAAGTCCATAAAATCAGGTTGCAGATTGCCCCCTTCCTGATGCTTGTCAATGATTTTGTTCTTGTACTTGCGAAGTTGACGTTCAATGACTTCTTCCACAAGGTCGACGGATACATACATATCATCACTGACTTGTTCGGAACGAATAATGGTTCCTTTTACCGGAATTGTGACTTCAATCTTTTGACGTTCTTTTTCTACGCTGAGAGTAACAATGATTTCCGTGGTAGGAGTGAAATACCTTTCTAATTTTCCTAATTTTTGCTCGATTGTAGACCTCAATCCAGAAGTTACATCGATGTTTTTGCCGCTAATAATAAATTTCATGCAGTTCAACTCCTTTTCAATATATTTTTATGTGCTTATTATACAATTAATTTATAAGACGTGCAATAAAAATATAGAAAATTCACAATTTCAAATCAAAAAAGACTGACAATTATTGAAATTTTTCTCGTTTGCGAAGTCGTGCATCCAAAGTCTTTTTGCGGATACGAAGATTCTTCGGGGTTACCTCCAATAATTCATCGGTATCAATAAAGTCTAAAGCTTCTTCCAAACTTAGGGTACGTGGGGTGGTCAGTCTTAGGGCATCGTCCGAACCGGAAGCACGGGTGTTTGTCAGGTGTTTGGTTTTGCATACGTTAAGTTCAATGTCATCAGTTTTTCCGTTTTGCCCGATTACCATACCTGCATAGACCTTTTCGCCAGGTCCAATAAATAGGGTCCCTCGTTCCTGAGCACTGTAAAGGCCATAGGTAACAGATTCTCCTGTTTCAAAAGCGATCAGAGAGCCTTGTTTTCGATATTGAATGTCTCCTTTGTATGGCGCATAGCCTTCAAAAGAAGTGTTTAAAATACCATTTCCCTTTGTGTCGGTGAGAAATTCTCCCCGGTATCCAATTAGGCCACGTGCAGGGATGGAGAAGACAAGGCGTGTGCTGCTTCCGTTAGAGGCACTCATGCTTTGCAGCTCCCCTTTTCTTTGACTCAACTTGTCAATGACAGTTCCCGTAAACTCATCCGGCACATCGATGTATGCTGTCTCAATTGGTTCTAGCAATTTGCCTTTTTCATCTTTTTTATAAAGAACTTCTGCCTTGCTGACTGCAAACTCGTAGCCCTCACGTCTCATGTTTTCAATCAAAACAGATAAATGGAGTTCTCCGCGTCCAGATACTTTGAAGCTATCCGTACTTTCTTCTGATTCTTCTACCCGGAGGCTGACATCCGTATTTAATTCTCGCAGGAGTCGGTCACGTAAATGGCGTGAAGTCACATATTTTCCTTCTTGCCCTGCAAATGGACTGTCGTTTACCATAAATTGCATTGCAATAGTCGGTTCTGATATTTTTTGAAAAGAAATTGGAGTTGGATTTTCAGGGGAACAAATGGTATCCCCAATGGCAATATCGGCAATCCCGGAAATTGCAACAATGGATCCAATGGAGGCTTCTTTCACCTCTACTTTATTCAATCCGTCAAATTCGTAGAGTTTACTGATTTTGACTTTCTTTTGCTTGTCAGGTTCGTGAGCGTTTACCACAACCATATCCTGGTTCACACGAATGTTTCCATTGTCCACTTTCCCGATTCCAATGCGGCCAACGTACTCGTTATAATCGATGGTGCTGATTAACACCTGAGTGTCGGCCTCCGGGTCTCCTTTAGGGGCCGGAATGTAATCCAGAATGGTTTCAAAGAGTGGAACCATGTTTTGCGGGTCTTCGGTTAAATCTAAAACAGCATGACCCGCCTTGGCAGAAGCGTAGACAAACGGGCAGTCCAGTTGTTCGTCTGAGGCGTCTAAATCCATGAATAATTCCAGAACTTCGTCGATTACTTCGTCAGGTCTGGCTTCCGGGCGATCTATTTTGTTAATACATACGATTACGGGAAGGTCTAGTTCTAATGCCTTTTTTAATACAAATTTTGTTTGCGGCATGGCACCCTCGAAGGCATCCACCACCAAGATTACACCGTTTACCATTTTGAGCACACGCTCTACTTCACCGCCGAAGTCCGCATGGCCCGGAGTGTCAATAATGTTAATTTTTGTGTTCTTATAATATACGGCAGTGTTTTTAGCTAAAATGGTAATGCCACGCTCCCTTTCAATATCATTGGAGTCCATGACGCGTTCAGCCACCTCTTGGTTTTCACGGAACACACCGCTTTGTTTTAAAAGTTCATCTACCAACGTTGTTTTTCCGTGGTCAACATGGGCGATAATGGCAATATTTCGAATATCTTCACGTGTTGTTTTCATACAAATCTTCCTTTCTTCTATAACGCAATTATTCTAGCACATTCTAAAGAATTTGCAATAAATTTGTATTCATGAATTGAAAAAATGAAAATCAAATGTTATACTTCGGTTGTACAACATTCTAGGTTGTGCGTTCATTTTTATACTTGGTCATTCGACCAACAAAATCCACGTTAAAAAAATAAATACGAAGAAATAAATTTTTTCGTCATAAAAGTAAACATGCATTCATATATTAACTAATGAATGAAAAGTACAATTCAGAGGAAGGAGATTTTAAATTCATGTCAGATAAGATTATCGAAAACAATCAAGTAACAATTATAGGAGAAGTAGCATCGGAGTTCACCTTCAGTCATGAAGTGTTTGGAGAAGGATTCTACATGGTGGATGTATTGGTCAAACGTCTGAGTAATTCGGATGACAGGATTCCGTTGATGATTTCAGAGCGCCTGATTGATGTAACCCAAGATTATACGGGGGAATACATTATGGCAACAGGGCAATTTCGCTCTTATAATCAACATGAGGAAAAGAAAAACAGACTGGTATTGTCAGTATTTGTCAGAGAAGTGTCATTTGTAGAAGAAGAGTTGGACGGAGCAAAAACAAATACAATCTTGTTGGATGGTTATATTTGTAAACGCCCAATTTATCGAAAAACTCCATTGGGGAGAGAAATAGCTGATTTATTGTTGGCAGTCAACAGACCTTATGGAAAATCAGATTACATACCATGCATTTGCTGGGGAAGAAATGCCAGGTTTGCCTCGGGTTTTGAAGTGGGTGAACATGTGCAGGTGTTAGGCAGAATCCAAAGTAGAGAGTATGTAAAAAAAATGTCGGAAACAGAAACGGAAAAACGTATTGCCTATGAGGTTTCTGTAAGTAAATTAGAATGTGTCGTACATTGACATTAGAGAGAAATAGTGCTAAAATCCTGTAAAAAGGTTGATTTTGGATAAATGAGGAGGAGAACAATGGCTATTTTTACAGGAGCAGGTGTTGCAATTATTACACCATTCCATGCAGACGGAAGTATTAATTATAACAAGTTAGAAGAATTAATCGATTTCCATTGTAACAATGGAACAGATAGTATTATTATATGTGGAACCACGGGTGAATCTGCTACATTATCAGAAGCAGAACATGTGGAATGCATTAAAAAGGCAGTAGAGTTTACAAAAGGAAGAATTCCTGTTGTGGCAGGAACCGGATCCAACTCTACACAGACGGCAATCGAATTGTCAGTAGCAGCCGTGGAAGCAGGGGTAGATGGCTTGTTGGTTGTAACTCCATATTATAATAAAGCAACACAGCAAGGATTGATTCAACATTATACGGCGATTGCAAAAGAAGCGAAAGCACCGATTATTATGTACAGTGTGGCTAGTAGAACCGGCTGTAATATTGAGCCTGCAACAGCGGCAGCGTTGGTGAAAAACGTAGACAATATTGTTGGTATCAAGGAAGCATCGGGAAATATTTCTCAAATTGCTAAAATTATGAATTTGACAGATGGAAAGATTGACTTGTATTCGGGAAACGATGATCAGATTGTACCGATTTTGTCACTTGGCGGTCTTGGTGTTATTTCTGTATTATCAAACGTTGCACCGAAGGAGACACACGACATCTGTGCAAAATGGTTTGCAGGTGATGTGAAGGGCAGTGCAGAGTTACAGTTGAAAGCACTTCCACTTGTGGATGCGCTGTTCAGTGAAGTGAATCCAATTCCGGTAAAGAAGGCAGTAAGTCTTATGGGGCACGATGTGGGAGGACTCCGCATGCCACTTACAGAACTTACAAAAGCCAACGAAGAAAAGCTTGTAAAAGCGATGAAAGAGTTTGGGATTTTATAGAATGTGAGAAAACGGGAGTTTGTTTTGCAAACTCCCTCTTTTTATGATACCATACCATTATGGAATACCTAGGGAGGATAAAAACATGGTGAAATTAATTATGCATGGCTGCAATGGGAAAATGGGCCAGGTTATTAGTAAAATTGTAAAGGAGGATTCCGGTGTAGAGATGGTAGCCGGAATTGATAAATACACGGGAATCGCAAACGATTATCCGG
Source organism: Faecalimonas sp. (assembly GCA_045648725.1). Classification (GTDB taxonomy): domain Bacteria; phylum Bacillota; class Clostridia; order Lachnospirales; family Lachnospiraceae; genus Faecalimonas. Next base: position 37,092 of record JAZRON010000004.1, on the reverse strand, counting down.
TGTTTGAGAGCATCGGGCAATGTGATGTAGAGGCGGACGTAATCATTGACTTTTCAAATGCGTCAGCAGTAGATGAATTGCTGGATTATTGCGTAGAAAAAAATATGCCGGTTGTTCTTTGCACCACCGGTTTGACAGAGGAACAATTAGAGAAAGTAAAGAAAACAAGCGAAAAAGTAGCAGTATTGAAATCGGCAAATATGTCATTGGGAGTGAATATGCTTTTGAAACTGCTTCAAGACGCAGCAAAAGTATTGGCACGAGCTGGATTTGATATTGAGTTGGTAGAAAAGCATCACAATCAAAAAGTGGATGCACCAAGCGGTACGGCTTTAGCACTGGCTGATTCCATTAATGAGGCTTTAAATAATGAGTATACATATAATTACGACCGCAGTCAGGTCCGTCAAAAACGTGAGAAGAAAGAGATCGGAATTATGGCAGTACGTGGTGGCACCATTGTTGGAGAACATGAGGTGATTTTCGCAGGGGAAGATGAAGTCATTGAGTTCAAGCATACCGCATATTCAAAAGCGGTATTCGGAAAAGGCGCAGTGGAGGCTGGGAAGTTCTTAAAAGGAAAAGGCCCGGGTCTCTACGATATGAAAGATGTCATTCGTTTTTAAGAAAGGTAATACGATGAAAAATTTAGAAGAAAAATATTTGGAAAGACTTTCTGAGTTATATCCTACTATTTCAGCAGCATCAACAGAAATCATTAATTTACAATCGATTTTGAATCTTCCGAAGGGGACAGAACATTTTTTGACAGACATTCATGGAGAGTATGAAGCATTTTTACATGTGTTAAAAAATGGTTCCGGTTCTGTGAGAAGAAAGATTGACGAAGTATTTGGGAATACTTTAAGCAGCAAGGATAAGAAGGCTTTGGCCACACTCATTTACTATCCGAAGGAAAAGATAAAACAAGTCATAAAGACAGAAGAAAATATGGCAGATTGGTATAAGATTACATTATACCGTTTGATTGAAATCAGTAAATGTGTGGCAGAGAAGTATTCGCGTTCCAAGGTGAGAAAAGCATTGCCTCAAGATTTTGCGTATATTATTGAAGAATTGATTACAGAAAAGGCGGAATCCATTGATAAGGAATCTTATTATAACGAGATTGTACATACCATCATTCGACTGGATAGAGCAGAGGCGTTTATTACTGCCATGAGCGAATTGATTCAGAGATTGACGGTAGACCATCTCCATATTATTGGGGATATTTTTGACCGTGGTCCGGGTCCACATATTATTATGGACCGTCTGCTCAAATATCATTCTGTAGACATTCAATGGGGAAATCATGATGTATTGTGGATGGGAGCAGCCGCAGGACAGAAAGCGTGTATTGCAAATGTAATCCGTAATTGCGCACGTTATGCCAATATGGATGTTTTGGAAGAAGGATATGGAATCAATTTGCTTCCGTTAGCTACGTTTGCAAATGAAGTATACCATGACGATCCATGCGAATGCTTCAAATTACGTGGGGATACAGATTACAACAAACTGGAAGTGGAAACAGATATTAGAATGCATAAGGCCATTGCAATTATGCAGTTTAAATTAGAAGGACAGATTATTCGTGACAATCCGGAATTTGCCATGGAAGCCAGACTTCTTTTGGATAAGATCGATTATGAAAAAGGTACCATTGTCATTGAAGGGAAAGAGTATAAGCTGTTAGACAGTTATTTTCCAACAATTGATCCGAAGGACCCATATCGCCTGACACCGGAAGAAGAGGATATTATGGAACGTTTGGAAAAGGCATTTCTTGGGTGTGAAAAATTACAGGAACATGCCAGATTCCTGCTTACCAAGGGAAGTCTATACAAGGTTTACAATTCCAACCTGTTATATCATGGATGTATTCCTCTTAATGAAGACGGAAGCTTTAAGGAAGTTCTTCTCTTTGGCAAGAAGTTTCACGGAAAAATGCTTTATGAAAAATTAGACAGTTATATCCGAAAAGGTTTCTTTGCGTTAAACAAAGGTGACAGAGAAAACGGGAAGAATGTAATGTGGTATATTTGGCAGCACAAAGACTCCCCACTATTTGGTAAAGATAAGATGACAACCTTTGAACGCTATTTTGTTGCAGATAAGGAAACTCATAAAGAAACAAAAAATGCGTATTATAAGTTAATCGAGAATGAAAAGGTTGTAGATTCTATTTTAGAAGAATTTGGTCTGGATGTAAGCGAGTCCCATATTGTAAATGGTCATGTGCCGGTAAAAAGAGGAGAAAAACCGGTGAAGTGTAACGGAAAAGTACTAGTTATTGATGGCGGATTTGCAAAAGCCTATCAGAAGACGACAGGACTTGCGGGATACACATTGATTTACAACTCTTACGGAATGATTCTTGTGGCCCATGAGCCTTTTGAATCTGCGGAAAAAGCCATACTGGAAGAAACGGACATCCATTCGGAGAGTATGACCGTAAATCGTACCGTTTATCGTAAATATGTAGGTGATACAGATATCGGCCGAGAGATCAAAGAAACCATTAAAGATTTAGAAAAATTACTGGAAGCCTACCGTTCCGGTGAATTGAGCGAACGAGTGTAAAAATCTCCCAATTGGAAATGTGGTATATATTTGGAGAAACTGTAAATATTACTATCAAGAAGTAATTCTTACAAAATTAATATATTGCTACATGAAAGGGAGACAAATATGAGAAAGTTCAAAAAAGTAATGTTATCAGTGCTATGCGTAGGAGTGATTTTGGGAACAACTGCATGTGGCTCCAACAACGGTGCCAACGATGATGCGGCCAATGACACAACTACACAGCAAAATGATGCAAATAATGTTGGTGGAACCAGTAACGGTGCAGGAGACAATGCAACAGATAACAATAATAATGGTGGCGCCATAGATGATTTGGGTAATGCTGTTGGTGATGGTATCAATGCTGTTGGTGATGGTGTAAAGGATGTTACCGATGATGTAACAGGTAATGATCAGAATGGCACAAATGGTAATACAGATGGTAACACTGACATGACAAACGATGCTACAAATGGCACAACAAATAATAATCGATAGAAAATATCCAAATTTGGATATTATCAAGTTGAAAACTTTATGAAATGATGATAAAATATCCATATAAAGACAAAGGGGGTTCTTATATGGATATTTTTTATTTGAGAAAGTTGAAAAAAGAATCTGGAATGACGAATGCAGAGATTGCAGAGTTGTCGGGCATTCCGGTAAGTACTGTGAATAAGATATTTTCAGGAGCCACAGAGAATCCGAGATATGGAACGCTTCTTGCGATTGAGCAAGTACTAGTACAAAAAGAAAGATTACCATTCCGATATGATGATATGAAGCAGGAGCCTTGTTTAATTCGGGAAGAGGCTACAAATTATTGCTATAATGCTAGAACGTATGGGAAAAAAGATATTGAAAATCTGGATGAGTGGACAAGGGCTGAACTGATTGATGGAAAGTTGTATTTGCTGGCTGCACCCAATAGGATGCACCAATTTTTAATATCGGAGATAGCTTTTGCGCTCAAATCCCATATTAGAGGCAAAAAGAGAGGATGCCATGTCTATCCGGCGCCTTTTGGAGTGAGATTATTTGACGATGATAAGACGGAAGTACAACCAGATATTTCGGTTATCTGTAACAAAGATATTATGACGGATAAAGGATGCAGTGGAGCACCGGATATGGTGGTTGAAATTGTTTCTGCGAGTAACTCATCTCATGATTATATTACAAAATTAATGCAATATCAGAAATCAGGAGTAAGAGAGTACTGGATTGTAAATCCGGAACAGGAGAGGGTATCTGTTTTGAATTTTGAGAACCCGGAGAAAACCAATGAGTACACATTTGAGGATGTAATTACTTCCGGAGTGTTAGAAGGGTTTGAGATTCGGATCAAGGATTTTTTGGATGAGTATTAGAGAGAAGTTCGTGGTTTACACGGACTTCTTTTGCGCGCCCTGGCCCTTTTCTGCCCGCACCCCAACATTTGTCAGAGAGCCCTTTTGCATAATGAAGGAAAACATGCTATACTGACTACATATTTTGTAAAGATGGAGAACAGTATGAAATTTAGACCATGTATTGACATACACAACGGAAAAGTAAAACAAATCGTGGGTGGTTCCTTGAGAGACGAAGGGAATCAGGCAATCACGAATTTTGCTTCGGAATATGACGCAGATTTTTATGCGAAAATGTATAAAAAAGACGGACTTGTAGGCGGTCATATCATCCTTCTTAATTCCAAGGAATCCGAATATTACGAAGAGACAAAAGCTCAGGCTTTAAAGGCATTAAGTGTATATCCCGATGGACTTCAGATTGGGGGCGGGATTACAGCGGAGAATGCAAAAGAATATATTGAGGCAGGAGCAAGCCATGTGATTGTAACTTCTTATGTGTTTAGAGATGGAGAAATCCAGTGGGACAACCTGAGAAAACTTGTAGAAGAGGTTGGAAAAGAGCATGTGGTATTAGATCTCAGTTGTCGCAAAAGAAATGAGAAATATTATGTTGTGACTGATAGATGGCAGACGTTTACAAACGTAGAAGTGACCCCACATTTGCTCAATGAGTTATCAGAGTTTTGTGATGAATTCCTCATTCACGGCGTAGATGTAGAAGGGAAATCTTCTGGAGTAGAACTGGAATTGGTAAAACTTCTGTCAGATTGGAATGGAATCCTAATCACTTATGCCGGCGGCATTGGAAGTCTCGAGGATTTAGAAGAATTTAAAAAAGTTTGTGATGGGAAATTGGATTTCACGATTGGCAGCGCCTTGGATTTATTTGGTGGCAAGATTCCATATGAGAAACTGATAAAGACTAAACTGTGACTAGGATGTAAACAATTCGTAAAGTGGTTGAAGAAAAAAACATTAGATGTTAAAATAAAATTTAAGGTAAAATTTGGACAAACAAGGAGTAACTAAATGGGCTTTTTAGAAAAGATTTTTGGAACACATAGTCAAAACGAATTAAAACGTATCTATCCAATTGCTGACCGTATTGAGGCGATGGACGCAGATATGCAGAAACTGTCGGATGAAGAACTTCGAAATAAAACAAAAGAATTTAAAGAAAGATTAGCAAACGGGGAAACACTGGATGATATTTTGCCGGAGGCATATGCAGTTGTTAGAGAAGCCGCATGGAGAGCCATCGGTTTAAAACATTACCGTGTGCAATTGATTGGTGGTATTATTCTTCACCAAGGACGTATTGCAGAGATGAAGACCGGGGAAGGTAAAACACTGGTTTCTACACTTCCTGCATATCTGAATGCTCTTACGGGAAATGGTGTTCACATCGTAACAGTCAACGATTATCTTGCAAAACGTGATGCGGATTGGATGGGAGAAGTCCATAGATTTCTTGGTCTTACAGTTGGTGTGGTTCTGAATGAGATGGAAAATGATGCTCGTAGAGAAGCATATAACTGTGACATTACCTATGTGACAAATAACGAACTTGGTTTCGATTATCTGAGAGATAACATGGTGATTTACAAAGAGCAGCTGGTGCAGAGAGGCCTAAACTATGCCATCATCGATGAGGTGGACTCTGTTTTAATCGACGAGGCAAGAACACCGCTGATTATTTCCGGACAGAGCGGAAAATCAACAAAATTATATGAAGCCTGTGATATTTTGGCACGCCAATTGGTTCGCGGTGAAGCCAGCGGCGAATTTTCTAAGATGAATGCCATTATGGGTGAGGAGATTACAGAAACCGGTGATTTCATTGTAAGTGAAAAAGAAAAACAGGTAAACCTGACAGAAGAAGGTGTGAGAAAGGTAGAGCAATTCTTCCACATCGATAACCTTGCAGATGCAGAACATTTGGAAATTCAACACAACATCATTTTGGCTCTTCGTGCACATAACCTGATGTTCAGAGACCAGAACTATGTGGTAACTGAAGATGGACAAGTTATGATTGTAGATGAGTTTACGGGACGTATTATGCCAGGACGTCGTTATTCAGACGGACTTCATCAGGCAATTGAAGCAAAAGAACATGTAAAGGTAAGACGTGAGAGTAAGACACTTGCTACCATTACATTCCAGAACCTGTTTAATAAATTTGAGAAGAAATGCGGTATGACAGGTACTGCCTTGACAGAAGAACAGGAATTCCGTGACATTTACGGAATGGACGTTGTAGAGGTTCCTACCAATGTTCCGGTTCAGAGACAAGATTTGGATGATGCTGTATATAAGACACAGAAAGAAAAATTCATTGCAGTATGTGATGAAATTGAAAGAGCACATGCAAATGGTCAGCCTGTTTTGGTTGGTACGATTACCATTGAAACTTCAGAACTTTTGAGTTTGATGCTTCGCAAGAGAGGGATTAAGCATAACGTGTTGAATGCCAAATATCATGCAATGGAAGCAGAGATTGTAGCAGAAGCGGGTGTACATGGTGCGGTAACCATCGCTACCAACATGGCAGGCCGTGGTACAGATATCAAGTTGGATGAAGAAGCGAGAGCAGCAGGTGGACTTAAGATTATCGGTACAGAGCGTCACGAATCCAGACGTATTGACAATCAGCTTCGAGGTCGTGCCGGACGTCAGGGGGACCCGGGAGAATCAAGATTCTATATTTCGCTGGAAGATGATTTGATGAGATTGTTCGGTTCCGAGAGATTGATGGGAATATTTAATACCCTTGGAGTGGCAGACGGAGAACAGATTGAGCACAAGATGCTTTCCGATGCAATCGAAAAGGCACAGAAAAAGATAGAAAGCAATCACTTTGGAGTTCGTAAGAACCTGTTAGAGTACGATCAGGTTATGAACGAGCAGAGAGAGATTATTTACGAAGAAACACGCCGTGTATTAGACGGAGAAAGCATGCGAGATTCCATTTACAATATGCTTACAGAGTATGTGGAGAGAACCGTGGATTTATATGCTTCCCCAGAAGCAGAGTCAGATGAATGGGATTTAGAAACATTGAATGTGGAATTAGATAAGTCCCTTCTGCTTCCACCGGTGACATTTGAAGAAGTGAAAGAGATGTCACAAAAAGAAATGAAGCATATGTTAAAAGAGCGTGCCGTAAAAGGCTACGAAGCGAAAGAAGCAGAATTCGAGGAAGCAGAGCAACTCCGTGAAATTGAACGTGTCATCCTTCTGAAAGTGATCGACAGAAAGTGGATGGATCACATTGATGATATGGACCAGTTGCGTCAAGGCATTGGACTTCAATCCTATGGACAAAAGAACCCATTGGTAGAGTACAAGATGCTGGGATATGATATGTTCGGCGAGATGACCGATGGAATTGGTGAGGATACAGTTCGTTTGTTGTTCCATGTTCGTTTAGAGCAGAAAGTGGAAAGAGAGCAAGTTGCGAAAGTAACCGGAACTAATAAGGATGAAAGCCTTGCACGCGCTCCAAAGAAGCGTGAAGACAAGAAGGTATATCCGAATGATCCATGTCCATGTGGCAGTGGAAAGAAATATAAACAATGCTGCGGCAGAAAATAGAGGTGAGAACGTGGTTGAATTAGATCAATATAAAAGTGTATTGAATTCATATGAAGAACCATTAAAGGAAATGAGGGATTCACTTTGACCTGGCTAGTAAAGAAAAACGGGTTGAAGAACTGGAACGAAAGATAGAAGAACCGGGATTCTGGGACAATGCTGAAGTTTCTCAGCATGTCATGAAAGAATTAAAGAGTTTGAAGGATTTTATCGAAACCGCAGACGGACTTATGACTAGTTTTGAAGATATTGGTCTTTTAATCGAGATGGCCTATGATGAAAATGATGAAAGTCTGATTCCTGAGATTGAGGAAGAACTGAAAAGTTTCGAAGAATGTTTTGAAAATATCCGTATTCAGACACTCCTTTCCGGAGAATACGATAAAGACAATGCCATTGTTACGTTGCACGCAGGTGCAGGCGGAACAGAGTCCTGTGACTGGGCCAACATGTTATATCGTATGTACACTCGTTGGGCGGAACGCAAAGGATTTTCCGTACAGGTGCTGGATTTTCTGGATGGTGATGTTGCGGGGATTAAAGCAATTACATTTCAGGTGAACGGAGAAAATGCATATGGATATTTAAAATCCGAAAAAGGAGTGCACCGTTTAGTGCGTATTTCTCCTTTCAATGCAGCAGGAAAAAGGCAGACTTCGTTCGCTTCGTGTGATGTGGTTCCAGAAATTGAGGATGACATTGATATTGAACTGAACGATGATGATTTGAAGATTGATACCTACCGTGCAAGCGGTGCAGGGGGACAGCATGTTAACAAGACATCTTCCGCAATCCGTATTACGCACCTACCAACAGGAATTGTAGTTCAGTGTCAAAATGAACGTTCCCAACATAACAATAAAGAAAAAGCCATGCAGATGTTAAAGGCAAAGCTCTATTTGTTGAAAGAACAGGAGCAGGCAGAAAAAGTGTCAGATATCCGAGGGGAAATCAAGGAGATTGGATTTGGCAATCAGATTCGTTCTTATGTCATGCAGCCATATACGCTGGTAAAAGACCACAGAACCAATGTGGAGATAGGCAACGTAACCAGTGTGCTGGATGGAAATATAGATTTATTTATGAATGCTTATTTAAAGGCGCAGAATATATAAAGCAGGAGGCAGAGAGTAAACGTCATGATAAAAATTGCAGTATTAGGATACGGAACAGTAGGTTCGGGAGTAGTAGAAGTAATTAATACGAATGGGGAAACAATCAATAAAAGAATCGGCGATACTTTGGAAATCAAATATGTGTTAGATTTAAGAGATTTTCCGGGAACGCCGGTAGAACACTTAATTACACATGATTTTGAAGATATCGTAAATGATGAAGAAGTCAAAATTGTAGTGGAAGTAATGGGTGGTATTGAACCTGCCTATACATTTGTGAAGAGAAGTCTCCTTGCGGGTAAGAGTGTTGCAACATCCAATAAAGCCCTTGTTGCAAAACATGGTGCAGAACTCTTAGCAATTGCAAAAGAAAACAATCTAAACTTCTTATATGAAGCAAGTGTAGGCGGAGGTATTCCAATTATTCGTCCATTGGCGTCGTCTTTGACTGGTGACGAAATCGAAGAGATTACAGGCATTTTAAATGGTACGACCAACTATATGATGAGTAAGATGTACCATGAAGATGCAGATTATGATGCTGTATTAAAGGAAGCACAGGCAATGGGATATGCAGAGAGAGACCCAAGCGCTGACGTGGAGGGACATGATGCCTGCAGAAAGATTGCCATTCTTTCTTCTATTATTTCAGGAAAACAAGTGGATTTTGAGGATATTTATACAGAAGGTATTACAGAAATCACATTAGAGGATATTCAGTATGCAAAAGCAATGGATATGAAGATTAAGTTACTGGCTTCATGCAAACGTTCCGGTGACAAACTTTGTGCTATTGTTGCACCACACCTTGTATCCAAAAGTCATCCTCTTTATAACATCGAGGATGTGTTCAATGCCATTTTTGTAAAAGGTAATATGCTTGGAGATTCCATGTTCTATGGAAGTGGGGCAGGAAAACTTCCGACAGCCAGTGCAGTAGTAGGTGACATTGTGGAAGCCGCAAAGAATCCGAACCGCAGTATGATGGCAACCTGGGATGCTGAAAAATTAATATTGGAAGAAAAGTCAGAAACCATGAAGAAATTCTTCGTACGCGTAAAGGGTACGGGAGAAGCATTGAAGATGGAACTTGCAAAAGTATTTGGCAAACTTCAGATTATTAAACTTGCAGATGTTGACGATGAATTCGGTTTTATTACGGATGTTATGAGCGAAGGGAACTATGAAGCATGTGCAAAACAATTTCCACAGATTTGTCATATGATAAGAGTGGAAGGAATGTAGGGGGCAGAATCAGTGAAATATATCATTGTATTAGGCGATGGAATGGCAGATGAGCCAATAGAAGTACTTGGCGGCAAGACACCGCTTCAAGTGGCAGATAAAAAGGCGATGGATGAATTGGCGAAAAGTGCAGAATCTGGGCTTGCATATATGGTTCCAGAGGGCATGAGTCCAGGAAGTGATACGGCGAATTTATCGGTGACGGGATATAATCCAAAGATTTATTATACAGGACGTTCACCCCTTGAGGCACTCAGTATCGGTGTGGATATGAAGCCAACAGACGTTTCGCTTCGGTGCAATGTGGTGACATTGTCAGAAGAGGAAGAGGCATACGAAGACAAAAGAGTCATTGACCATAGTTCCGGTGAAATCAGTACGGAAGAGGCGGCTGTATTAGTAGAAGCATTGAAAGAAGGCTTAAAAAGAGAAGGCTATGAATTCTATGTGGGAACCAGCTACCGCCATCTTTTAGTATGGGCAAATGGAAAAGTGGTAGAACTCACTCCGCCACACGATATATTGACCCAGAGAATCGGTGACTATCTTCCGGAGGATGAAGTGCTTCGCGAGATGATGAAAAAAAGCTATGAGATTCTGGTAAATCATCCAATCAATATTAAACGAAAAGAGCAGGGGTTAAATCCTGCAAACTCTGCTTGGTTCTGGGGTGCAGGCACAAGACCAGCACTTATGTCATTCGAAGAAAAGACAGGAAAACGAGGCGTAATGATTTCCGCTGTTGACCTATTAAAAGGGATTGCAGTAGGAACCGGTATGGATAACATTTTCGTAGAAGGAGCAAATGGTGGCCTTCATACCAATTATGAAGGAAAGGCAAGAGCGGCTCTGGATGCGCTTTTGAACAAAGGATATGATTTTGCATATATCCATGTAGAAGCTCCAGATGAGATGGGCCATCAAGGCCTTGTAAATGAGAAGATAGAGGCCATTGAGAAACTTGATAAACATGTGGTGCAAGTGTTGATAGAAGAATTGGATAAATCGGGAGAAGATTACCGTATGTTGATTCTTCCGGACCATCCGACACCGATTCGTATCCGTACCCATTCCAACGGTCCGATACCATATTTACTTTACGATAATCGAAAAAAACTTGGCGGTCAGGAAAATTATAGTGAGGAGACGGCAGAAGAGAGTGAACTCATCTGGAAAGACGGCTACAAGTTGATTGACCACTTGTTGGAGGACTAACTTTATGTTAATTGTGAAAAAGTTTGGCGGAAGTTCTGTTGCGAACAAAGATAGAATTTTCAATGTGGCAAGACGCTGTATAGAAGATTATAAAGAAGGACACGACATCGTTGTAGTTCTTTCCGCTATGGGAGATACAACAGATGAACTTTTAGAACTTGCAAAAAGCATCAATCCGGAAGGCTCCAAAAGAGAGATGGATATGCTACTTACGGTAGGCGAGCAGGTGTCCGTGTCCCTTATGGCCATGGCCATGCAGTCTCTTGGGGTTCCGGCAGTTTCCATGAATGCATTTCAGGTGAAAATGAACTGTACTTCCCGTCATAGCAATGCAAGATTTAAAAAGATTGATACCGATCGCATTGAGAATGAATTGGAAGCCAAAAAGATTGTAATCGTTACAGGATTCCAGGGCGTCAATAAGCATGATGATTATGTGACGTTGGGACGGGGCGGTTCTGACACTACGGCAGTTGCTCTGGCAGCAGCACTTCATGCAGACAAATGTGAGATTTACACCGATGTGGATGGAGTATTTACGGCAGACCCACGTGTGGTTCCAGATGCAAGGAAAATCGAAGAGATCACATACGATGAGATGTTGGAACTTGCCACATCAGGGGCGAAAGTATTACATAGCCGCTGCGTGGAATTGGCAAAAAAATACGGCGTACAGATTGTGGTGCGCTCAAGTTTAAACGAATCAGAAGGTACAACGGTCAAGGAGGTTGTGAAGATGGAAAAAATGTTAATTACCGGAGTTGCGTCCGATAAAAACACAGCAAGAATTTCAGTGATTGGTGTGGAAGACAAACCGGGAACTGCCTTTAAAATCTTTCACAGATTAGCGAAAAACGGAATTAACATTGATATTATCCTGCAGTCCGTGGGACGTGAAGGTACAAAGGATATCTCGTTTACTGTGTCACAAGATGATTTGAAAGACGGAATTCGTGTCTTGGAAGAAAGTAAAGAGGCACTTGGTTTCCAAGAGATTACCTACAATGAAAATGTTGCCAAGGTAGCGATTGTGGGTGCCGGTATGATGAGTAACCCAGGGGTAGCATCTCAGATGTTTGAGGCGCTGTTTAATTATGGGGTGAATATTAATATGATTTCTACATCGGAGATAAGAATTACAGTGTTGATTGATGAGAAGGATGTGGATCGGGCTGTGAGGGCGATTCATGAGAAATTCTCGTTGGGAGAGTAAGAAATAAGATGAAGAGAAACACCTTCGGTTCGGTTGAATCGAAGGTGTTGTTATGTCAAAAACAATTGCTATTTATTGGTAATCACACGAATCTTCTCAGGCAGGCAACCGGCGGAAATATCATGTTGCAGGAAGATTGGTTCTCCGTCTGTGTGAACAGGCATAGCATGTTCAGCGTGAATCTCAATATGTTTACAAGTATAGAGATTTACACCCTTGAATGGAGTATGCCAGCCAAAAAGTGCCAATGGAATCAAACAAAGTACTTTCAGTTTTGGAACGTTGGCAGCAACCAACACGTCAAGTTTATCATCATTGTTCTTTGCTTTCGGACAAAACTTTACTCCACCGCCTTCATATTTATTGTTCATAAGAGCTACAAAATAGGTGTTAGGGAAGGAAATTGTTTTTTCGTGATCCAAAGTAATGGTAACCGTGCAAGGTTTTGTCACAAATAAACGGTGAAGGGCAATGCATACATAAGTGAGTTTCCCTAATTTTAGCTTGTTTAGGAAATATTTTACATGGGACACCACGGCTTCATGACAGATGTCTGCATCAAAGCCTATACCGCTACTTACTGCAAATCGTCTTTGTTTATTTCTATATGTAATTTCACCCACATTCATTTCGTGGATATGGGGTTGTTTCAAAATATTCTCCAAGGCTTCCACCGGGTCTGTAGGCAACTCAAGTCCTCGTGCGAAATCGTTGCTGGAGCCAATTGGGATATAGCCGAAAAGGGTCTTTTCAAAATCCTGTATTCCGTTTACCACTTCATTGACAGTGCCATCTCCACCAAGGGCAACCACAACATGTTTTTCTCCATCTGATGTAATCTTAGAAGTAATGCTGGTTGCATGCTTTTGATATTTGGTAAAGTATACTTCATAAGGAACATTTCTCTTTTTCAAAATTGATTCCAGGTTTCCCCAAACTTTTTTTCCGAGTCCCGAACGGGCGTTAGGGTTTACGATAAATGTGTACATTAGAATTTCCTCCTTTGTTTCTGTGTCTATTATAACAGTTAGAATGTGATGCAACAAGATTTATATTCCATAGGGGTACATTTCATATAGCGTTTAAAAATCTGACTGTAATAGGAAGGACTGGAAAATCCTACCTGATCCGCCACCTCTGTAATGCTGGACAATTCCAATAATAAAGGAAGGCTCTTTTGAATTCTAAGGTAAAGAATATAGTCAAAAATAGTAATCCCCATATGTTTCTTGAAAAAACGACAACATTCACTTTTGCAGATGGTGGCAGATTTTGCGACATCCTCCAGGGAAATTTCCTGATTGTAATGTGCTTCAATATAAGAAATAATATCACGTAGTCTTTGTAGGTGTTGGGTTGTTTTCACCAGGCTATTTGGCTGTGCGGAAAAATGATGATAGAGCTTTTGCCAAATGGTCATCAGCAGCATTTGAATGCGAAGTTCCAAATCATCGGTTGGGGCCTGTGACAACTCATATATCTGTGTCATGTGGGTGAGTACTTCTTGTTGCCAAGGGACTTCATCTTTTAATAGCAGAGAAGACCAAGCCTCATTGGAGGTAATGTAATTGACATACTTGGTTTGCAGGATGCTATTTTCATAACCGTACAGAAAGCGAGGATGGAAGGTTATAGATAGATAAGTACACTCTTCCTCATTGGTCATATGACCGGAATGGAGAGAGTTACTATTTCCAAACAAACCATCACCTTTGGATAAGACATAAGTGCGGTCGTTAATCTGATATTCCATTTGCCCAGATAGAATCAAGGTCAACTCTACCTCCGGATGCCAATGCCAAAGGAAGAGTCCTTGTTCGTAGGACTGAATCTTTTCAATACTGATATTTACCGGGAATGCAAAATTCCCATGTTCTTTCAATTCTTTTTGGTTTTCTTGGGTAACAATCTGCATAAATCTCAATATCCTTATAAAAATGTCCAATATAGTTATTGATAAAAGTAAAAAATCTCACTATCATTATAAATATAAAGCTAAACGATCAGATTTGCAAGTAAAAGGAGGTCAAATGTAAAATGTTAGAGAAATTAAGAGCGGAATTTGAAAAGAAATTTGGGAAACAGGGCGATGTTCGCAGCTATTTTGCACCAGGGCGCGTGAACTTAATCGGTGAGCACACAGACTACAACGGAGGACATGTATTTCCATGTGCACTGACACTTGGTACATATGGTCTCGCAAGAAAAAGAGAAGACAACAAATTAAGATTCTATTCAGTTAATTTTGAAAGACTTGGAGTAGTAGAATCAAGCTTGGATGACCTGACACCATCTAAAGCGGCAGGATGGACAAATTATCCAAAGGGGGTAATGTGGGCATTTGAGGGACGTGGTTTCAAACTTCCATGTGGACTGGATATTTTGATTTATGGGAATATTCCAAACGGCTCAGGCCTTTCTTCTTCTGCATCTTTGGAAGTGCTTACGGGAGTTATCTTGAAAGATATGTTTGGATTTGATGTTTCTATGGTGGAAATTGCGCAAATCGGACAGTATTCAGAGAATAACTTTAACGGATGCAACTGTGGCATTATGGACCAATTTGCAAGTGCTATGGGTAAGAAGGACAATGCTATTTTCCTTGATACCAATACATTAGAATTTGAGTATGCACCGGTTGTATTAGAAGATGCAAAAATCGTTATTATCAACAGTAAAGTAAAACACAGCTTAGTAGATTCTGCATACAACGATCGTCGTAATGAATGTGAAACAGCATTAAAAGAACTTCAAGAAGTAGTAGACATCAAAACACTTGGCGATTTAACAGAAGAAGAATTCGAGGCACACAAGGATGCTATCAAATCAGAAGTTAGACAGAAACGCGCGAAACACGCTGTTTATGAAAACCAAAGAGCAATCAAGGCAGTTGCAGCATTGAAAGCAGATGATGTAGAAACATTTGGTAAACTAATGAATGCTTCACATGTTTCCCTCCGTGACGATTATGAAGTGTCTTGCGAGGAAATTGACATCTTAGTAGACTTGGCATGGGCAACAGACGGAGTAGTTGGTTCTCGTATCACAGGTGGTGGATTCGGCGGTTGTACAGTTAGTATCGTAAAAAATGATGCGGTAGATAACTTTGTAGAAACAATCGGTGCAAAATACGAAGAAAAAGTTGGACATAAAGCAGAATTTTATGTAGTAGATATCGGAAATGGTGCAGGTGTTCTAAATTAGGAGGAAGCGGATATGTTTTTTGAAAACATTAAGAAGTTAGTACAGTATGGGATTAACACCGGTCTGACACCGGAGTGTGAACGCATCTACACAACAAACTTATTGTTAGAATTATTCCATGAAGACAACTATGACGATGTGGACATTGAAGGAAAAGAGATTGTATTAGAAGAAGTATTAAAAGTACTTTTGGACGAAGCAGTTGCAAGAGGTATTATTGAAGACAGTATCGTATACCGCGATTTGTTCGACACAAAGATGATGAACTGCCTCATGCCAAGACCGGCACAGGTGCAGGAAGAATTTTCAGAAAGATACCATGTGTCACCAAGGGAGGCAACGGATTATTTTTACAAATTGAGTCAGGACAGTGACTATATCCGTCGTTACCGTATTGCAAAAGACCGCAAATGGAAAGTGGATAGCCAATACGGTGAAATTGATATTACAATTAATCTTTCAAAACCAGAGAAGGATCCAAAAGCCATCGCGGCAGCAAAGAATGCAAAGGCCAGCAGTTATCCAAAATGTTTGCTTTGCATGGAAAACGAAGGATATGCAGGGAGAGTAAATCATCCGGCAAGAGAAAACCATCGTATTATGCCTATCATCGTGAATGACAGTCCATGGGGATTCCAATATTCACCATATGTGTACTACAACGAACACTGTATCGTGTTCAATGGCAAGCATACACCTATGAAGATTGAAAGAAACACCTATGTGAAATTATTTGATTTTGTAAAATTATTTCCGCACTATTTCCTTGGTTCCAATGCGGACCTTCCGATTGTAGGCGGTTCTATTTTAAGTCATGATCATTATCAAGGTGGTAACTATACATTTGCAATGGCAAAAGCACCAATTGAAGAAAGATTTGAAATCAAAGGCTTTGAAGACGTGGAGGTGGGCATTGTAAAATGGCCATTGTCAGTTCTTCGTCTTAGAAGTACAGACGCAACACGATTGATTGAATTAGGTACACATGTGTTAGACGCATGGAGAGGTTATACGGATGAGGCTGCATTTGTATTTGCAGAGACAGATGGAGAGATGCATAATACAATCACTCCGATTGCGAGAAAAGTGGGAGATACTTTTGAATTGGATTTGGCACTTCGTAACAACATTACGACAGAGGAGCATCCATTGGGAGTATATCATCCACATGCCCAGTGGCATAACATCAAAAAAGAGAATATCGGTCTCATCGAAGTTATGGGTCTGGCAGTACTCCCGGCACGTCTGAAGGATGAGATGGAAGTGCTGGCAGAATACTTGGTATCCGGAAAAGATGTTAGAAGCAATGAAAAAATTGAAAAACATGCAAATTGGGTAGAAACATTTGTGGGAAAATATGATAGAATAACAAGTGAAAACGTTATGTCAATTTTAGAAGAGGAAGTTGGCATCGTGTTTACACATGTATTAGAAGACGCAGGTGTATTCAAATGCACAGAAGAAGGGCGAGAAGCCTTCAGAAGATTTATTGCGACATTGTAGGAGGAGCATATGAAAACAAGAAGTTTTGGAAAAGGAAAAAATGGAGAAGAAGCCACACTGTACACATTTGAAAATAAAAATGGTATGGTGATGGAAGTGACCGATTTTGGGGCAACACTTTATGCCTTGTTAGTGCCGGACAAAGAAGGAAACCTTGTAGATGTGGTTTTGGGATACGATGATCCACAAGGCTATATGAGACCAAGCGGAACCGGTTTTGGTGCAACCATCGGAAGAAATGGGAACCGTATCGGAAAGGCACAGTTTACCTTGAACGGAAAAACATATGAATTAGATAAAAACAACAATGGAAATAACTTACATAGTGGGTTAGATTACTATCATCACCGTATGTGGAATGTAAAAGAAACTACAGAAAACAGCATTACATTTTCAATGCACAGCCCAGATGGTGACCAGGGATTCCCTGGAAATTTCGACGTAGATGTGACATACACACTTACAGATGACAATGAACTTAAGATCGATTACAACGGAATGTCTGATGCAGATACCATTGTAAACATGACAAACCACAGCTACTTCAACTTAAACGGACATGCTTCAGGAAGCATCGAACAGCATGAACTGTGGATGGACGCAGATGGATTTACACCAACAGACGTGGAACTCATTCCAACAGGTGAAATTGCTTCTGTAGAGGGCACACCAATGGATTTCCGTGTGAAGAAATTGGTAGGAAGAGATATTGATGAAGATTTCGAAGCATTAAATTTTGGTTCGGGATATGACCACAACTGGTGCCTCAATAATAGCGGAGAATTCAAGAAAGTAATTGAATTGAATTCAGATGTGAGTGGAATCACAATGGAAGTATACACAGACCTTCCTGGAGTTCAGATTTATGCAGGTAATTACTTGGATAAAGAACCGGGAAAAGGCGGAATTTTCTACAATAAACGTCAAGGTATCTGTTTTGAAACACAAGGATATCCGGATTCTATGAATCATGATAATTTCCCGAGTGTGGTATGCAAAGCCGGGGAAGTGTATAAGACAACGACGGTTTATAAATTTGTATAGTTAAGACTGAAAACAGGGATATCATAAAAATGATAAGTAAGTTTGGAGGGTGCTAACATGATACAAGATTTACATTCTCATACGTATTATTCTTTCTGTGGTGGCGATAAGCCGGAGGAGATTGTAGAAGCGGCCATCGCAGGTGGCATTGAACTTTTTGGTATTACCGATCATAATTATGGAATTGGAAATGCAAGGCGAAACGTATTTTCGAATGAGGAGATAGCAGATGATTATGAGGGAACCTTGGTTCGTTATTATGATCATATGAATCTTTTGAAAGAAAAATATACCGGCCAAATCCAGATTCTTAGGGGAATAGAGGTTGCGACTTTAAAAGGTGGGCGTTACGCATTGCCTGAGAGTGCAGATATTTCCTTTTTTGATTATTGCTTGGTGGAGCATATAGACCAAATGGACAATTCCATTGCAGAAGGTGATTTGTTTTCCTTTGCGGATAGATGTAAGTGCCCGGTTGGGATTGCACATACAGATATGTTCGCCTTTATTAAGCGATTAGGTGAACAACCAGAACATTATTTTCGGCGGATGGCAGAGGAAAATATATTCTGGGAGATGAATGTAAGTTATGATAGTATTCACAACTATCGGCAGCATCCATATATGCTTCAATTCTTTGAGGACGAGAAGCAGCAACAAATTGTACTTGAGTCAGGTGTTCGGTTGAGTGTTGGTTTTGACGGTCATCGGGTACGTGATTATTTGCCGGAACGAGTTGCGGATTATTGCAGACGGATTGAGGCGATGGGAATCAAGTTGGCGTTTGAAGAATAGTTGAAAGGATAAAAAACAGAGAGTCGAAACTCTCTGTTTTTTGAGTGGACCTGAGGGGAATCGAACCCCTGTCCGAAAGCCTATCCCTTAAGGCATCTCCCATCACAGTCATTATTTTGACATTCCCTCCATGAACCGCCTAATGACAGGCTGTTCACTTTAGTAGCTTCATAAATTCTTCCATCTCCGCAAAGCTTTGGAAACGAAGTGCCCCACCTGGATGAAGCCGAGCTCTTAAGCAGTGAGCGACTTAAGGTCGACTGCTGCCACTAGGCAGCGTACGCTAAATTTTCGTTTGCGTTTAATTTTAAAATACGGATTGTTACGCGGTCCCGCACCGCGGATGGCTTCCTTAACTTCAAAACCCCCGTCGAAACCAGTACAAGCCCTAAAGTGTGTTGCCTGGTTCGCAAACGTAGTGTTATTATATGTGGAGTTTCAGGAAATGTCAAGGAGTGTATTTGGAAAAACACATTGTAAAGAGACAGGAAACAGTAGTACTTATATAGGATTGTAAACAAATGAAAAAAATGTTATATTATATATAATGGAAATGCAGTAAAAATCATTAAAGAAAGAAGATGTGAGATATAGAGAACAAAGTATATAAATATCCGATGATAGATATGCATAAGACGGGTGAATGGTTGCGTTATTTATGTAAAAGGAAAAATATACCAGTGTCAGAGATTCAGGAGAAGCTATACATATCGTCAAACCAAGCAATATACGCTTGGTTTAATGGGAAGACTTTACCATCTTTAAATAATATGCTGGCATTAAGTGATATCATATGTATACCTATTAATGACTTGTTAGTAATTGATGAGCAAGAACATCCTTTTTTTAAATATATAGAATCGAATGGAAAAAGATTGCTTATATATTTTTATAGATTATGCAAAAATATATAAATACTATCCAAGTTTTAATTGGATGACATTGAAAAAAAGGCTATCTATAATTATCATGTGTCCAAGAGATACGTATTAAGTTATAATTATAGAAAGAGGTGAAGCGAGTGATTGATATTACGAATCTTAGAAATCACTATGCTAACGATATGGTATTTGTTACGCAGCATGCAGCGGAAAGATGTAAACAACGTGGAATTAAAATGAGGGATATCAAAGAAGCTGTTATGAATGGAATTATTATTGAAGAATATCCCGACGATTTTCCTTTTCCAAGTTGTTTGATTTTGGGATATAATATTAAAAATATTCCTATACATATTGTTATGAGCGAGGAAGGAACAGCGAGCCATATTATTACTTCGTATATCCCTACATTAGACAAATGGGAGTTCGGTTATGAGAAAAGAAAGGGGCAAGGAAAATGAAGTGCATGAAATGTAAAGAAAGGGAAATGATTACAACCACAACAACTTACTTTACACAATTAGAAGATTATTATGTTATTATTGAGCATGTCCCATGTATGCAATGTGAACAATGTGGAGAGAAGTTTTTTACAACTTCAGTTATGGAACGGATAGAGTTTATTTTGGAAAAGATAGAAAAAAAAGAAGAATCCATTTTAGTGTTGGATTATGATACAGCAGCTTAATAATATTATGAGACTGTGGTGCCAGAGTAAATTCTGGCACTTTTTAGTTTTAAAATTATTGACAAAAAATGCAAAAAGTGGTTATATGAACGTATGAACAATTATTCATATGTTGGAGGTATTACTATGGTACATACAGAAGATAAACACAAACATCACCCTAAACATGTACATTGCAGTTGTGGCTGCGGTCATGAACATCATGAAGAACATATACATCACCATGAACATGCACATTGTAGCTGTGGCTGTGGCCATGAGCATCATCACATACATAAAGAAGACAGAGCAAAAGTGTTTCTAAAGATAGGAATCAGCGTACTGTTATTTATCTTAGGAATCTTGTTAGAGGATATGATTCCATTGGTATCTCTTGCAAGTTTTGTCGCCTCATATGCAATTTTGGGAAGTGAGATTCTTTTGCATGCAGGAAAGAATATCTTTAAAGGTCAGTTTTTAGATGAAAACTTTTTGATGAGCATTGCAACAATAGCCGCATTTGTCATTGGAGATTATGCAGAAGCAGTAGGTGTGATGCTGTTCTTCCGCGTGGGAGAATTGTTTGAGAATATGGCAGTGGAAAAGAGCCGCAGTCAGATTATGGAAGCAGTGGATATGCGTCCGGAAGTAGTGAATCTGATTCAAGGAAGAGAAGTGCAGGTGATTCCGGCGAAAGAAGCGAAGGTTGGAGATTTGTTGTTAGTAAGGCCGGGAGATAGGATTCCGCTAGATGGCGTTGTGGTGCATGGAGAGAGCCGAATTGATACAGCTCCGGTTACAGGGGAACCGGTACCGGTGAAGGTTTCAGAAGGAGATTCGGTGATTTCGGGATGCGTGAATACATCGGGTGCCATTCATATCCGAGTAGAGAAGGTTTTAGAAGATTCCATGGTAAGCCGTATTTTGAATTCTGTGGAAAATGCAGCAGCCAGCAAACCAAAGATTGACCGATTTATTACAAGATTTGCCCGTGTCTATACACCATTTGTTGTTGCGCTTGCATTGGCGACAGCAATCCTTCCATCGCTTATCACAGGTGACTGGAAATTCTGGATTTATACAGCAATTACATTTTTGGTAATCAGTTGTCCTTGTGCATTGGTTCTGAGCGTACCCCTTGCATTCTTCTCGGGGATTGGAGCGGGTTCAAAGAAGAGTATCCTATTCAAGGGCGGACTGGCGTTAGAGACATTGAACAATGTAAAGGCTGTTGTGATGGATAAGACAGGAACCATCACCAAAGGAAATTTTGAAGTGCAGGAGTGCATATCCTTAAAGGAATTTAGTGATGTAGAGATTTTGACCATAGCGGCAAGCTGTGAGATGGACTCCACACATCCAATTGGATACAGCATTGTGTCAAAGGCAAAACAACATTTTCTGGACTTGGAAAGACCGGAAGAGGTAGAGGAAATTTCGGGAAAAGGAGTTCATGGAAAAATAAAAGCAGGGGAAGTGCTCTGTGGGAATCAAGAACTGCTTAAGATGCACCAAATCGATGTGAAGGCCCAGGAACATACGATTTACGGAACAGAAGTGTTTGTTGCACTGAATGGAGAACTAATCGGATATTTGGTGATTGCAGATACAGTAAAGACAGAAGCCCAAAAGGCGGTTGCGAAGCTGAAACGAAATGGACTCAAGACAGTGATGCTGACTGGTGATACCAGCCGATGCGCAAAGACAATTGCAGAGCAGACTGGGGTAGAAGAATACCATGCAAAATTGCTACCGGAAGACAAGGTGGAGAGACTTGGGGAGGTTAGAAACCAGTATGGTCCGGTTATGTTTGTAGGAGATGGAATCAATGATGCTCCGGTTCTTGCAGGTGCAGATGTGGGTGCTGCAATGGGAAGTGGTGCGGATGCTGCAATTGAGGCGGCGGATGTTGTATTTATGACCTCTTCTGTGGAAGCAATTCCGGAGGCGATTGCACTTGCAAAGGCCACAAATCACATTGCAATGCAGAATGTGGTGTTTGCATTGGCAGTTAAGGCAGCAGTTATGATTTTAGGCTTGCTTGGGCTTGCTAATATGTGGATGGCTGTGTTTGCAGACACAGGTGTAGCAATGCTTTGTGTTTTAAATGCTGTGCGAATTTTGCGAAGAAAATAAGGTTGAAAAAATGTAAGACATCATTCATAATTGAGGGTAGAGTGATGTCTTTTTTTGAGTATAAAAGGAGAGAGAACATATGGTAGAGATAGAATGCTGCGAGGCATATCATGTTCATACGAATTTAGTTCATCAGATAGAGGATGGCATGCCAAGCGAGGAGATTATGGCAAGTTTGGCTGATTTTTATAAAGTGTTTGGAGACGCCACAAGAATTAAGATTTTGTGCGTGTTATTTCAATCAGAACTGTGCGTGTGTGATTTGGCAGAGGTAACGGGGATGACTCAATCAGCTATTTCCCATCAACTTCGTGTTCTGAAACAGATGAAGCTTGTGAAGAATAGAAGAGAGGGAAAGATTGTATACTATTCTCTTGCAGATGCACATATTCAAAGCATCTTGAACCAGGGAATGGAACATATTGCAGAGTGAAAAAACGCGTGGAAGTAATTGGATATGTAGAAGTAATGGAAGGAAAATCAGGAAAATGAAACGAGTAAGAATAGGACTTATCCTCATGACAACGCTACTTTTAGGAGGATGTGCTTCTAATATAGAAGATGGGCTCACATATTTGGAAGAAGAAAAATACGAGGCGGCAATCGAATGCTTTGAAAAAGATATTGCGGAAAAGAAAAATCTGGATGATGCATATCGTGGAATGGGAATTGCCCAATACGAATTAGGTGATTATTTGGCAGCCGTAGATGCTTTTAAAAATGCATTAGAAAATGAGACAGAAAAGACGGCAACCATTTATAACCTGATGGGAGCAAGCTGCTTGCAGCTGAACGAATACGAAGAAGCATTGGATTTTTATGCACAGGCATTGAAGATGGAAGATTGTACGGAGGAAATGAAACAGGAGATCCTATTCAATGAGATTGCTATTTATCAGGAATGGGGTCAGTGGGATATAGTAAAAGAAAAGGTTTCAGCATATGTTGAGAGTTATCCGGATGATACTCGCATGGACAAAACCGTAGAATTTTTAGAGACCAGATAAAATAGAGTATGTAAGGAGACTTTCATGGCAGAAATGTTTGAATTAAATGATATACAAGAGAAAGTCATTTTAGTTGGCGTTAGCACAAGTGATCAGGATGACACACAGAAATCTTTAGATGAATTAGAGGAACTTGCGGCCACAGCAGGTGCAATTACTGTGGGAAGAGTCGTACAGAATCTTGACCAGATTCATCCTACAACTTATGTTGGCAAGGGAAAATTAGAGGAAATCAAGGACTTGCTTTGGGAAACGGAGGCAACGGGGATTATCTGTGATGACGAACTAAGTCCCATTCAATTGGGGAACATGGAGGATGCGCTGGATACCAAGGTGATGGACCGTACGTTGATTATCTTAGATATTTTTGCAGGACGTGCATCCACCAATGAAGGGAAGATTCAGGTAGAACTTGCCCAGTTAAAGTATAGACAATCTAGACTTACCGGTCTTGGAAAATCACTTTCCAGACTGGGAGGTGGAATCGGTACAAGAGGTCCTGGTGAGAAAAAACTGGAGATGGACCGACGCCTTATCAAAAATCGTATTGCACAGTTGAATCGGGAACTGAAGGATGTAAAAAGACATCGTGAGATTACGAGGGAACAACGGAGCAAGAATAAAGTTCCGGTGGTTGCCATTGTAGGATATACCAATGCGGGGAAATCCACACTGTTAAACCATTTGACAGGAGCGGGAGTATTGGAAGAGGATAAGCTGTTTGCCACCTTGGACCCTACCACACGGAATCTAAAGCTGCCAAGCAAGCAGGAGATATTGATTACGGACACAGTAGGTTTTATACGAAAACTTCCACATCATTTGATTGAAGCATTTCGAAGCACTTTGGAGGAAGCTAAGTATGCGGATATTATCCTCCACGTGGTGGATGCATCCAATCCACAGGTGGACGAGCAGATGTATATTGTGTATGAAACGCTGCAGAATCTAGAAGTGAAAAACAAGCCGATTATTACAGCATTTAACAAACAAGACAAGTTAGAAGGTGCTCCGATTTTAAGAGATTTTAAAGCAGACCATATTGTGAGAATCTCGGCAAAGACTGGTGCCGGTCTGGATGAATTACAGGCGGTAATCGAAGAAGTGCTCCGCGGGCAAAAGATTTTGATTGAAAAGTTGTATCCGTATGCAGAGGCAGGGAAGATTCAGTTGATTCGAAAATATGGTGAACTTTTGGAAGAGTCCTATCAGGAAGATGGTATTTTTGCAAGAGGTTATGTACCAATGGAAATCTATGAAAGAGTGAGATAAGATGAAGAATTATCAGATTACAGAATGGTGTCATCATTTTATAAGAGAGCATGTAAAACAAGGTGACTTATGTATGGATGCTACGGCGGGAAATGGAAATGACACGGTGCTGCTTTGTGAATTGGTTGGCGAAACTGGAAAAGTAATTGCTTTTGATATTCAAGAGCAAGCAGTCGGAAATACAAAAAGGCGCCTGGAAGAACATGGCGTCGCAGAGTGGGCAGAGGTAGTTTTAGATAGTCACACGAATATGAGTCGTTACGCAGAGGAGGATTCTGTAAGTTGCATTGTTTTCAATTTTGGATACCTTCCTGGTGGAGACCATAATCTGGCGACACGAAAGGAATCCAGCGTGACTGCAATCCGTGAAGGCCTCAGACTATTGAAAAAAGGTGGTATAATGAGTCTTTGTATCTATAGTGGTGGTGACAGTGGCTTTGAAGAGCGGGATGCAATTTTGGCAGAATTGAAACAGTTAAATCCCAAAAACTATCTTGTGGTTTTGAGTGAGTATTATAATAGGCCCAACAATCCGCCGATTCCGGTACTCGTTCTGAAATTATAGTGTGTGCCATAATCAGATGGTGCGCAAGGAGGAGAAAAAATGAGTCTGCAATTTATTATGGGACCTTCCGGTTCGGGAAAGTCCCATTACTTATATGAAAAAGTGACAGATGAGTCGTTGCAAAATCCAAATAAAAACTACTTTGTAATTGTACCGGATCAGTCTACGTTCCAGGCCCAGAAGGACCTTGTTATGGCAAGTCCTAGAAAAGGTATTATGAATGTGGATGTACTCAGTTTCAATCGTCTTGCCTATCGTATTTTTGAAGAAACCGGTGGGAATCCAGGACAGGTTCTAAGTGATGTGGGAAAAAGTTTTGTCCTGCGAAAAGTTGCCGAGGATTATGAGTCTGAATTGAACATTCTAAGAGGCAATATGAAAAAGACTGGTTTTATCGGAGAGTTGAAGGCTGTCATATCTGAGTTTATTCGCTATGATATCAGTGGTAATACCTTGGAGCAAATGATGAATGAAGTTGGTTCTTCAACCAATCTTTATTACAAATTAAAGGATATTAACACCATATATCAAGGTTTTCGAGACTGTTTGCAGGGAAAATACGTGATGGGAGAAGAACTACTGGATTTACTTTGCCGTGTGGTTCCAAAATCCACCATGCTGAAAGACAGCGTAGTTGTGTTGGATGGGTTTACCAGATTTACGCCCGTTGAATACAGACTTCTTGGGAAACTTTTATCAGTGTGCGAAAAAGTGGTTGTAACCATAACCGTAAGTCCACACAAGAAGAATTTGCCACTTTTTGATTTGAGTGAAAAAATGATTGAGTCACTTAGCAAAATTGCGGAAGAGTGCCATGTGGAGATTGAAGCACCGGTGCAATTTTATGGAAAACCAGTTTATCGTTTTCGTGAAAATCCGACTCTTGGTTTTCTGGAGTCCCATTTGTTCCGCTATACAAGGGAAACTTTTGATGAAAATCAGGAACAGATTCAGGTGTTCAGTGGGAAGAATCCCAAAGAAGAGATGGACTTTGTAGCCCAAAATATTCGCCGTTTGGTACGTACAGAAGGTATGCACTATAGTGAAATCGCTGTGATTGCCAGCGATATGGGCGCTTATGCAGATCATACAGAAAAAATATTTGCAAACTATGACATTCCTGTTTTTATGGATCACAAAAGAAGTATTTTATTAAACTCTTTTGTGGAGTATTTGCGTAGCCTTCTAGCTATGGCAGAACAGAACTTTACATATGAAAGTGTATTCCGTTATCTGCGAACCGATTTGACAGGGTTTACGAGAGAAGAGGTAGACCTTTTAGAGAATTACTGTGTAGCACTGGGAATTCGTGGTTATAAAAAATGGCAGGAAACCTGGATTCGCAGAAGCAGGGGATTGGAAGAAGGGGAACTGGCTGTCATTAATGATATTCGTGAGCGTTTCGTAAGGAATATAGAAACAGTTATGGATGTGCTTAAGAGTCGCTCTAAGACAGTAGAAAGTGTGACAAAGGCTCTTCACCAATTCTTGCTGGACAATCAATTACAGCAAAGGGTAAAAGGCTATGAGGACAGGTTTGAAGTTCAAGGGGAATTGGCATTAGCAAAAGAGTATGCCCAGGTTTACAAGATTGTGATGGATCTTTTTGATCAATTTGTGGAACTGCTTGGGGATGAAAAGCTATCCATCAAAGAGTACTGTGATTTGTTGGATGCAGGCTTGGAGGAAGCGAAAGTGGGAATTATTCCACCAAGTCTGGATCAGGTAGTTGTGGGTGACATCGAAAGAACACGTATTAAGGATGTTAAGGTTCTTTTCTTTGTGGGAATCAACGACAGTTATATTCCGGGGAAGGCAAATGCAGGGGGACTTTTGTCAGAACGGGATCGTGAAAGATTTGAGGAAAAGGGAATTACTCTTGCCCCAAGTGCAAAAGAGAAGTCCTTTATTCAGAAGTTCTATTTATATCTGATTTTAACAAAGCCTTCTAAGCAGGTTGTTCTGACTTATAGTAGAGCCACATCGGAGGGGGGCTCTCTTCGTCCTGCATATTTGATTATGGATTTACAGAAGTTGTATCCGCAAATGAAGGTTCAGAAGATAGAGCAGACGGTGTCAGAGCGAGAGTTTACAAAACGCAGTGGAATCGCATATTTGGTGGAAGGCTTGCAGAATAAGTATGAAGGACTGAGCAGGGAATGGCAGGAACTTTATAGCTGGTATAAAAGTCAACCGGAGTGGAGCCGACAGATAGAGCAGATTGTTGAGGCGGCTTTCTATCATAAACCAAGTGAGAAGCTTACAAAAGAGGTGGCAGAAAAACTATATGGCACCCTTTTGTCCAATAGTGTAAGCCGGCTGGAGAAATTCTCGGCATGTGCCTATGCGCATTTCCTCACATATGGCTTGCGCCTACAGGAACGTGAGGTGTATCAATTCCAAGCAGTGGATTTGGGGAATTTATTCCATGGTGCCATGGAACGCTTTTCAAAGAAAATGGAGCAGGAGGGCTACACCTGGATTACGGTTTCCCAAGAGCAGAAGGATAGATTGATTGAGGAAAGTGTGGAGGAGTGTATTGTAGATTATGGCAATACCATTCTATATAGCACTGCCAGAAATGAATATATGATTACCAGATTGAAACGAATGATGAGGCGTACCGTCTGGGCATTGACAAAGCAGTTGGAAAAAGGAGACTTCCTTCCGAAAGGCTATGAAATCGTCTATGACAGTGGTTCTATTCCATTAGAAGAATACAACGCCATGAGGCTATACGGAAAGATTGACCGGGTGGATGTGTGTGAAACAGAGGACAAGATATATGTGAAGGTAATCGACTATAAAACAGGGGTAAAGGCATTTGATTTAGGTGAACTTTATCATGGGTTGCAGATGCAGCTTGTAATCTACATGAATGCTGCAATGGAACTGGAGCAGAAAAAGCATCCGGGCAAGATGATCATACCTGCAGGCATGTTTTACTATCAGATGAAAGATCCTATTATTGACAAAGGGGAGGAACTTTTAAAGGCACTTCGCCCAGACGGTGTTGTAAATGCATCAGCGGAAGTATTGGAACATTTGGAACATGGGCTTGTGGGCCAGTCTCTGATTCTTCCAATCGGTCGAAATAAGGACGGAAGTCTTTCTAAAACGTCAAAGGTTTTAGGAGAAGAGGATTTGCAAATGATTTCCCATTTTGCAGAAAATAAAACAAAACAGATTGGGGAGAGAATTTTACAGGGAGAGGTAGAAGTATCTCCATATGTTATGGGGGATAGGACAGGATGTAGTTATTGTCCGTATAAAGGAATATGTGGTTTTGATGAAAAGATTCCGGGATACGAATATCGTAACCTTGGAAAAATCAGTAGAGAAGAGGCACTGGAAAGTATGAGAGAGGAGGCTAAGGCTTGGGAATCCAATTTACAAGAGAACAACAACAAGTAATTGACCTACGTGACCGGAATATTTTGGTATCGGCGGCTGCTGGCTCTGGGAAAACGGCAGTTTTGGTAGAGCGGATTATTGCCAGGCTCACAAAAGACGAGTCTCCTATTGATGTAGACCGACTTCTGATTGTGACCTATACGGAAGCAGCGGCTTCTGAAATGAAGGCACGTATTCGTAATGCAATTGAGAAAGCATTAGAGGAGCGTCCGGAGGATGTGCATCTGCAAAGACAATCCACCTTGATTCACCATGCCCAAGTAACAACCATTCATAGTTTTTGTTTGTCTGTCATTCGGGATTATTTTCATACCATTGATTTGGATCCGGGATTCCGCATAGGAGAAGAAGGGGAATTAAAACTCCTGAAGAGAGATGTGCTGGAAGAGTTGTTGGAAGCATATTTTACAGAAGGGACTCCTGAATTTTTGGATTTCGTGGAATCCTTTGCGTCTGGGAAAAATGATAAAAAGTTAGAAGAACTTATATTGCAGCTATACGAATATTCCAGAAGTTATCCAAATCCGGAAGAGTGGCTTGATACCAATGCTGCTCGCTATGAGGTGGAATCTGTAGAAGAACTAGAGAAGACGGAATTTGTGTCCTATATTATGGAGGACATCCATCGCTTATTAAAGGATTTAGAAGAGAATGTGATGTTTGCACAGGAGGTCTGCAGGGAAGAAGATGGACCGGCAGCCTACCTGAATACGCTGGAATCGGATTTGAATCTGATTGTAAGTTTGAGACGTGCAAATACCTATAAGGAATTGGGACAGGCACTTTTTGATTTGAAATGGGACAGGCTGGCCACCAATCGTGACAAAATGGTTTCCGAGGAAAAAATCGCAATCGTGAAGAGCATTCGAGAGGAATGTAAAAAGACGGTGAGCGGAATTGGGGAAGATTATTTCTATGATTCGCCTGAGGCACTTTGTCACGACATGAAAGCGGCCAAGGCCAACATGGATGTGCTTGCAGATTTGGTGAAGGCTTTTGCAAGAGCTTATGCTGAGAAGAAGCAAAGTAAGAATATGATTGACTTTAGCGATATGGAGCACTATGCACTTCAGATATTGACGAAAGAAGTGGATGGAGAGTTTATCCCAAGTGGGGTGGCGGAGGAATATCAAGAAAAGTTTTTGGAAGTCATGATTGATGAATATCAGGACAGCAACCTGATACAGGAGGCGATTTTGACTAGCGTTTCTACCGTTTCCAAAGGGAAACATAATATTTTTATGGTAGGGGACGTGAAGCAGAGTATTTATCGTTTCAGACTGTCCAGACCGGAACTGTTTATGGGAAAATACAGTACCTACTCATCGGAGGAAGGTCCGGAGCAGAAGATAGATTTGCATAAGAATTTCCGTAGCAGGAGAGAAGTCTTAGATAGCACCAATTTTATCTTTGAGCAAATTATGACAAAGGGATTTGGAGGAATTTCTTATGATGATAAGGCGGCTCTTTATGTAGGGGCCGATTATGAGGAAAAACCAGGAAATGAAACAGAGGTTTGTCTGATTGATGCTTCTGATTTGTCACAAGGAGAAACTGTGCGAGAATTGGAGGCAAGGGCAGTTGCAAGGAAAATCAAGAAAATGGTTGGAAGCCATCCGGTTTTTGATAAACATACAGGACAATATAGAGCAGCAGAGTATAGTGATGTTGTAATACTGGTGCGCAGTTTGAAAAGTTTTGCAGACACTTATTTGCGAGTGCTAGGAGAAGAAGGGGTACCTGTCTACAGTAGCTCCAAAGAAGGATATTTTGAGACAAGGGAAATCCAGAGCCTTTTGGACTATCTCCGCATTTTGGACAATCCAAGGCAGGATATTCCTTTTGCGGCAGTTTTGACGTCTCCTTTTGTCAGCATCTCCAGTGAGGATTTGGCAAGAATTCAAAGTGAAAGTAAGGGGAAGACCTTTTATGAGAAAACTTGTGCCTATGCAGTGGGTGAAGATGAGAAGGGTACAGGTCAAGTGGAATGCCAAGGATTGCGAAAAAAACTGCAGAATTTTCTGTGCCAATACGAAGGATTTCGTAGCCAGATTCCTTATACGGCAATCCATGTATTGCTTTGGAAAATGATAGAGGAAACCGGCTATGGCAATTATGTTGCGGCACTTCCGGGAGGAGAACAGAGAGCTGCAAATTTAGAAATGTTAATTGAAAAGGCAATTGCTTTTGAGGCTACCAGTTATAAGGGACTGTTTCATTTTGTGCGTTATATTGAACAACTTCATAAATATGCTGTGGATTATGGCGAGGCAAATGTGATAGAAGAGTCTACAGATGTGGTGCGTCTTATGAGTATTCATAAAAGTAAGGGACTGGAATTTCCTATTGTATTCGTGGTTGGTATGGACAAGTTGTTCAATATGCAGGATGCAAGGGCTAGCATGGTCATTCACCCTGAATTTGGTGTGGGGTTGGATGCTATAGATTTGGAATGCAGAACTAAAGTTCCTACTTTGTTGAAACGTATGATTCAGAAAGAAGTACAGAAGGAGTCGGTGGCAGAAGAACTTCGGATTCTTTATGTTGCCATGACTCGTGCAAAAGAGAAACTGATTTTGACCGGAGTGATTTCAAATTTAGAAGCTCAGTTACAAAGCTTTGTAGGACTACGTAGTCACGTGGAGGTGCCTCTTCCATATACGCGCATTATGAAGGCGAGAAAATATTTTGATTGGGTGATACCTGCATTATATCGAAACCAAGTTTTTGCAGATACCCTAAACAGACTGGAACTGAATGTACCATTTCAAAATCCTCTTTATACGAAGGAACTTCCGATGGTAGTAACATGGATAGACCAGGAAGAACTGCTTTTGGAGGAGTTGGAGGAAACATTTAGAGGAGACGTGACAAAACAGATTCTAAAAGCATGGGATACGAATCAGGTTTATGATGCGAATGTGAGAGAACAATTGGAGGAGCAGTTTGCATTTGATTACCCATATGCGCCGGATTCCAAGACAAAGCAGAAGGTCTCTGTTTCTGAACTGAAGAAAAAGGCATATCTAGAGGAAGAGGAAATAGATGAGGTAGTGGTGATTCCACTTCTGCCGAGATTCTTGCAAAAGGATACACGCCTTTCAGGTGCATCCAGGGGAACTGCCTACCATCGCGTGTTGGAACTTTTAGATTTTTCAAAAGAATATGATACGGAAGCACTTCGAGAAGCGATTTCCAATATGGTAGAAAAGGAATTACTGACAGAGGAAATGGCTAAATGTGTGGAAACATCTCATATTTTAAAATTTTTGGATTCCACCATTGGTCGACGGGTACAAAATGCAAGTAGAAAAGGAATGTTTCATGCGGAGCAACCTTTCGTCATGTTAGATGAAGCCGATGGAAAGACTTTGGTTCAGGGAATCATCGATGTCTTCTTTGAGGAAGATGGGGAGTTGGTAGTCCTGGATTACAAAACAGACAGAGTCTTGTGCTTGGATGAGTTGAAAGAAAGGTATCAAGTTCAATTGGACTATTATGCAAAGGCGCTTTTGCAGCTTACAGGAAAAAAAGTAAAAGAAAAGGTGATTTATTCTTTTGCATTGCAAGAAGAAATCGAGGTGTAGCCGGTGAATATAATTATTATTTATTTGTGCCTGGTAAATGTAGTAGCTTTTGGGCTTTACGGACTAGACAAGCGAAAAGCAATAAAGAAGAAAAAAGACAAAAGCTGTAGAAGAATCCCAGAAAAGGCGCTCCTTTGCTGGGCCATCATAGGTGGTTCCGTGGGTTCCTATGTGGGGATGCGGTTTTACAACCACAAGACCAAAAAACCAATATTTTCTGTTGGCGTGCCGATGATTTTCGGGGTTCAGATAGTTGTAGCAGTGTGTCTGTGGTTTTTTCTTTCCAAATCAGGTTTGATTTAAAGTGGCGAGTGAATAGGGATAGAAAAATTGGGAATCCTTTTATCAGTAAAGAAAGGGGATTTGACTATGCCTTCACAGAAAAAGAAAAATGACGAAACAGAAAAGATGAAATATGAAATTGCAGAAGAATTAGGCCTCCTGGATAAAGTTTTGGAAGGTGGCTGGCGTTCGCTTACCTCCAAAGAGACGGGAAGAATAGGTGGACTCATTACAAAAAAGCGTCGTGAGTTACAAAAAACAGAAGAAAATTAAACTATTGTGAACAATCTGTGGATAATCTTGAAAAAAGGAATATGATTTGCTATAATCATAAAATCGAAAATCAATAGGTGAGATTATGAGTAATAAGATACAGATACAGAATGGACATGCAGACGGCTATACAGCCAAGGAAGCGATGAGACGTGTGGTAGAGGCAATGCAGGTCAGAACCGCTCATGCAATAGAAGTCTTCACAATAGAAGATGAAAAGGGATTTGAGGCGGAGAGTCTTTTGTTTGTAAAGATGTTCATGCGCTTCTTACATAAGAATCAAGGCAGAGTGCTTTTGCTTGCAGAGAATGACATCATGCTTTCAAAACTAGTGCAATATGTGAAAGAAAATTATGGGAAGATTCGCGTGGTAGAGATTGTTGATTTGGTGGAACACGGTGTTTCGGCAGACATGATTTTGAACCGAATCAATGGCGCAGAGGCAGAATTTA
This sequence comes from Faecalimonas sp., assembly GCA_045648725.1. Taxonomy (GTDB): domain Bacteria; phylum Bacillota; class Clostridia; order Lachnospirales; family Lachnospiraceae; genus Faecalimonas. The sequence goes on along the minus strand of JAZRON010000004.1, from coordinate 3,696 downwards.
TCATTGCTGCTCTGACTACAGAAATTCAGGACAATTTCATCAGTCAGCACCGTAGTGCACTGGATGCAAAGATTTGGTTTGGTATTGGTACCCACTTAAAACAGAAGGAATCCAATTGGTTTCAAAAACTCTGGAGTGTACTTCTTCGACATTTTTCTAAGAAGGAAAATAAATAACATAGAAAATTGAGGAAATAGCCAAAAAAATGTTATTTCCTCTTTCTTTTTTTGTCATTTTGCATTAATATTAAAGAATGCATAGAAGAAGACGTACGGAGGAAAGAATATGATATCAAATCAAATACTTCAAAGTACAATCGATGGTCTCAAATCAATCACAAGAATTGATTTGTGTATAATGGACACAGAAGGGAAAATCATAGCGACCACTTATTCAGAGTCGGGAGAATATGAGGCATCTGTTCGTGCATTTGTAGAATCATCTGCAGATAATCAAGTGATACAAGGATGCCAGTTTTTTAAGATTTATGATGAATACCATTTGGAATATGTATTACTTGTCTATGGAGGAAGCGAAGATGCCTATACTATTGGAAAATTGGCGGCATTCCAGCTTCAAAGTCTACTAGTGGCATATAAGGAACGGTTTGACAAAGACAACTTTGTTAAGAACCTGCTTCTTGACAATCTTTTATTAGTGGATATTTACAATCGTGCTAAGAAATTACGGATTGACACAGATATAAGACGTGCTATCTTCGTTATTGAGATTTCATCAGAAAAAGATATGAATATGCTAGAACGGGTACGCACTTTGTTAACCGGAGGCAGTAACGAGTTTATTACGGCAGTAGATGAAAAGAATATTATTGTAGTCAGAAGGATGAGTTCCAATGAAGGGTACACAGAGGCAGAAAGAGATGCCCGGGAGATGCTGGACATACTGAAAACAGAAGGCGTGGAAGATGTACATGTAGCCTATGGTACCATCGTTCACGATATCAAAGAAGTATCCAAGTCTTACAAAGAGGCAAGGCTTGCTTTGGATGTAGGGAAAATCTTCTTTTGTGAAAAAGACATTATCGCATACAATACGCTTGGAATCGGTCGTCTGATTTATCAATTACCGATTCCATTGTGCAAGATGTTTATTCGAGAGATTTTTGAGGGGAAATCTCCAGATGATTTCGATGAAGAAACGCTGGTTACCATCAACAAGTTTTTTGAAAATAGTTTGAATGTGTCAGAAACATCCAGACAGTTATATATCCATAGAAATACATTGGTATACAGGTTAGATAAGATTCAAAAAAGTACAGGTCTGGATTTGCGTGTATTTGAAGATGCCATTACATTTAAGATTGCACTTATGGTTGTGAAGTATATGAAATACATGGAGACATTGGAGTATTAATAATTAGGAGGCGCATATGATAGAATTAAAGAAAGTAACGAAAGAGTACTCGAAGGGGATAGCCGCGCTCAATGGTGTCAGTCTCAAGATTGAACAGGGAGAGTTTGTATTTATCGTAGGGGATAGTGGTTCCGGTAAGTCCACTTTGATTCGTCTTTTGATGAAAGAATTAGAGCCAACAGGCGGTGACATCCGCGTAATGGGACAAAAGTTAAGTGAGTTAGGACACAAGGAGATTCCATTTTATCGCAGAAAAATCGGAGTAGTGTTCCAAGATTTCCGTCTTTTAAAAGATAGGAATGTATATGAGAACATTGCGTTTGCTCTTCGTGTTACAGAAGCACCAAGTCGTGTGATTAAGAAAAAGGTACCTGCCGCCCTTTCATTGGTAGGTTTGGCTCAGAAATATAAATCTTATCCAAAAGAATTATCAGGAGGAGAGCAACAACGTGTTGCCATTGCAAGAGCCATTGTAAATGAACCTTCCATCTTGCTTGCAGATGAGCCGACCGGTAACCTGGATCCGGCAAACTCATGGGAAATCATGAAGCTTTTGGAGGAGGCTAACGAAAGAGGAACGACAGTAATCGTAGTTACTCATAATCATGAAATTGTGAAAACAATGAAAAAACGCGTCATTACAATGCAAAAGGGGATCATTGTAAGTGATGAAAAGGTGGGTGTATAAATGAGATTCGGTACAGTAAAATACTCAGTAAAACAAGGGGTTAAGAATATTGCAAGAAACAGAATGTTCTCCATCGCATCTATTGCGACTATGGCAGCGTGTATTTTCCTGTTTGGGATATTCTTTTCGATTATTAGAAACTTCAGCCACATTGTGGAGAAAGCAGAAGAAGGCGTAGCAATTGTTGTTTTGTTTGACGAAGAAGCCTCAGATGAACGTGTAGAGAAGATTGGAAAAGAACTCTCCAAACATGAAGGCGTTCTGGAGGTGAAATATGTTTCAGCAGAAGAAGCATGGGCAGAATTTCAAAAAAGTTATTTAGCTGACAATCCGGAATTGGCAGAAGGATTTGCAGACGACAACCCATTAGCAAATTCAGACAACTATGAAGTTTACTTGGAGTCTGTGGAGAATCAAGAAGAGGTTGTTGCCTTTGCAGAGAGTCTGGAAGGTGTACGTAAAGTAAACAAATCAGACGTGGTAGCAAAGACATTGGAAAACTTTAACGTATTGCTTACCTATGTTTCAGGTGCAATTATCCTAATCCTTCTCATTGTTGCGGTATTTTTGATTAGTAACACCGTATCAATGGGTATTACAATCCGAAGAGAAGAGATTGCAATCATGAAGTATATTGGTGCAAAGGATTCTTTCGTAAGAGCACCATTCGTAATCGAGGGTATTCTGATTGGCGTTGTGGGGGCAGCGATTCCATTGGTGATACTCTATTATGCATATGAAAAGGCGGTTAGTACGATTATAAGTAAGTTTTCCGTATTAAATACAATTCTAGAGTTCCTTCCGGTAACAGAAGTATACAAGTTTTTACTTCCAATCGGACTGGCTCTAGGAGTGGGAATTGGATTTATCGGAAGCTTCCTTACAATTAAGAAGCATTTGAAAGCTTAGGAGTTTATATGAAACTGGGGAGAAGATTAATAAGTGGGATGCTGGTTCTTGTGTTGACAGTTGGTATGGTACTGTCTGTTCAGGCAAAGAGTATCAATGATATGAAGAATCAGCAACAACAGTTGGAAGAGCAGCAAAAAGAGGCGGAATCGGAAAAGAAATCTCTAGCAGCGAAAGTGCAGGAACTGGCATCGTCTATGAAACAGACGGAGACCCGTCTGGAGAAAAAGCGGGCAGAGATTGACAAGGCCGAGCAAGACCTCATTATGGCTAAGATGGAAGAAAGCGAACAATACGAAAGTATGAAACTTCGTATTCGTTATATGTATGAAAATGGAAATGTGAATCTCATTGAAATTTTCATGGAATCGGACAGTATTGCTGACTTTTTTAATAAAACAGAATATATTCAAAAAATGTCAGAGTATGACAGACAAAAACTAGATGAATTTCAGATGACTGTTAGAGCAGTGGAAGAAAAAGAACTGGTGCTTCAGGCAGAGTATGGTGAATTGGAAACATTGCAAGCTTCTTTGGCTCAGCAGAGTGTAGAGGCAAAAGAACTTTTGAATGCAAAGTCATCAGAACTAGCTAATATTCAATCTCAGTTGAAGGGCATCAAGGACAATATAAAAAAGGCGGAAGATGAAGCAAGAAGAGCCAAGGAGCAGGAGGAAGCAAATAAGAAGAAGCCTGTCAGCAACTCGGGTAATTCCAATTCGGGA
>JAZRON010000003.1:0-5483 GCA_045648725.1 Faecalimonas sp. | reverse complement strand
TATAATTTTTCAGCAGGACCGGCGGTACTGCCAGAGTGCGTATTAAAATCAGCAGCAGAAGAAATGCTTGATTACAAAGGTACCGGAATGTCGGTTATGGAGATGAGCCACCGTTCCAAAGCATATGAAGAGATTATCAATGCAGCAGAGGCGGACCTTCGTGAGTTAATGAATATTCCGGACAATTACAAAGTGTTGTTTTTACAAGGCGGTGCCTCACAACAGTTTGCAATGATTCCAATGAACCTTATGAAAAATGGTGTTGCAGATTATATTGTGACAGGACAATGGGCAAAGAAAGCATATCAGGAAGCAGCAAAATACGGAAAGGCAAACAAGATTGCATCTTCCGAGGATAAGACATTTTCTTATATTCCGGATTGCTCAGACTTACCAATTTCAGAAGATGCAGACTATGTATACATATGTGAAAACAATACGATTTATGGTACCAAATTCAAAGAGTTACCAAATACTAAGGGAAAAGTGTTAGTATCCGACGTGTCTTCTTGTTTCTTGTCAGAGCCGGTAGATGTAAGTAAATACGGTATCATCTACGGAGGTGTTCAGAAGAATATTGGACCTGCGGGAGTTGTAATCGTAATTATTCGTGAAGATTTGATTACTGAAGATGTGCTGGAATGCACACCAACCATGTTAAAATATAAGACACATGCAGATGCAAAATCTTTATATAATACACCACCTGCATACGGAATCTACGTTTGTGGAAAAGTATTCAAATGGCTAAAAGACATGGGTGGTCTTGAAGTGATAAAAGAAAAGAATGAAGAAAAAGCAAAGATTCTTTATGATTTCTTAGACCAGAGCAAATTGTTCAAAGGTACTGTGGAAAAGAAAGACCGTTCCCTTATGAATGTTCCTTTCGTAACAGGAAACGATGAATTAGATGCGAAATTTGTAAAAGAAGCCAAGGCAGCAGGTCTTGAAAACTTAAAAGGTCACAGAAGTGTTGGAGGTATGAGAGCAAGTATCTACAATGCAATGCCAAAAGAAGGCGTGGAAGCGCTAGTTACTTTCATGAAAAAATTCGAAGAGGAGAATCTGTAACATGTATAAATATCATTGTTTAAATCCAATTGCAGATATTGGCTTGAATCAATTTACTGAAAATTATGCTGCAGTAGAGAGTGCAGAACATGCAGATGCTATTCTCGTAAGAAGTGCAGCGATGCATGACATGGAGTTTGATAAAAACTTAAAAGTAATTGCAAGAGCAGGTGCAGGAGTAAATAATATTCCGTTGGATCGTTGTGCAGAAGAAGGAATTGTAGTCTTTAATACACCTGGTGCAAATGCCAATGGTGTAAAAGAATTGGTGATTGCAGGTATGCTTTTAGCTTCCCGTGACATCATCGGCGGTATCAACTGGGTAGAAGAGCACGAAGAAGACGGAGACGTTGCAAAAGCAGCAGAAAAGGCAAAAAAAGCATTTGCAGGCTGTGAACTGGAAGGCAAAAAACTTGGCGTAATCGGACTTGGAGCAATCGGTGTTCTTGTGGCAAATGCAGCGGCACACTTAGGAATGGATGTATATGGTTATGACCCATATCTTTCTGTAGATGCGGCATGGAAATTGTCAAGAAACATTCATCATGCAAAGACAATCGATGAATTATATCGTGAGTGTGACTACCTTACCATTCATGTTCCTGCTATGGATTCTACAAAAGGAATGATTGATAAAAACGCAATCAGCCTGATGAAAAAAGATGTGGTAGTACTTAACTTTGCAAGAGATGTTCTGGTAAATGAAGAGGATATGGTAGATGCATTGATTTCCGGAAAAGTTAAGAAATATGTAACAGATTTCCCGAATCCGAGAATTACCGGTGTAAAAAACACCATTGTCATTCCTCATCTTGGAGCATCTACGGCAGAATCAGAAGATAACTGTGCAAAGATGGCAGTAAAAGAAGTGATTGAATTCTTAGAAAACGGAAACATCCGCAATTCTGTAAACTATCCAAATTGTGACATGGGATTCCGTGGGGATAAGACAAGAATTACAATTCTTCACAGAAACGTACCTAACATGATTGGTCAATTCTCAGCAATTTTAGCAGAGGATGGAATTAATATCTCTGATATGACAAATAAGAGTAAAAAAGAGTATGCTTACACCATGATTGATGTGGAAAATGAAATCACAGAAGACATTGTGGACGATTTAAGAAAAATTAAAGAAGTTTTAAGGGTTCGAGTGATTGCATAATGTCGAAAGATGTCATATAATGTACTTCGGAGAGATTATTATAAGGGTACGAAGTGATAGATATGCATAGAGAATTAGATGATAGAAACAGAGTAGTAGTAGGGCTTATAATAATATTTGCCCTACTATTTTTTTGTGCCTATGGCGCATGGACAGACAGAGAAACATCTGTCTTTTGGACAACATACATACAAGAACCGGAAGTTCAGGAAGTGGTCGTAGAAGAACCAGTAGAAGAAGAACCGGAGGAAGAGGTATTAACTCCTGATACACCTATGATTGCCTTTACTTTTGACGACGGACCGGGAAAATATACAGATGAACTTTTGACACTCTTTGCGGAACATGATGGAAAGGCCTCATTTTTTGTGCTTGGTAGCAATGTGGTCAAATATCCGGAGACAATAAAGCGGATGGATGAGATGGGATTTGAAATAGGAAATCATAGCTATTATCATACCAAACTCACAGAGGTGACTCCGGAGTATCTACAGTCTGAGATTGAATGGACCAATAATGAGTTAAAACAGATTCTGGGATACGGAGCAGCGCTTGTCAGACCACCTTATGGTGCGGTAAATGAAACTGTAAGGACAAGCTTGGTATATCCGTTTGCGTTCTGGTCGGTGGACACATTGGACTGGCAACTTAAAGATCCCGTAGTGATTGCGGAGTACATACTGAATACGGTACAAGATGGGGATGTAGTTCTGCTTCATGATATCTATGGATTTACATTAGATGCTATGCGCACAGTTATTCCAGAGTTAAAGGCACGGGGATATCAGCTTGTGACATTTAGTGAGATGATGGAAGTACATGGTGTGACCATGGAGAATGGACAAAAATATTTTAATTGTAAATAGTCTATTGAAGCATTTGTCATTTTTTGTTAGAATAAGTTAGCGACAATAATTTTACATTTTGGAGGCTGTTATGTCGAATATTACACAATTAGAAAAAACACTTCCAACTGCACCATTAAAGATTGCAGCATTGGAAAGTTGCAGCGAACTTGGAAAAAAAGTACACGACTATATCGTTTCCTTTAGAAAAGATGCAATGGAGGATGTTCCTGAGTTGGCATCCATTGCCAATTATCATTGCGATAACTATTTAGTGGACCATGCTTGTCCTAGATTTGGTTCTGGAGAGGCGAAAGGGGTACTTCGTGAATCTATTCGAGGTGCAGACCTTTTTGTAATGGTGGATGTATGTAATTACAGTTTAACCTATAAGGTGAATGGATATATCAATCATATGTCACCGGATGACCATTATCAAGATTTGAAGCGTATTATTTCGGCTGCTACAGGAAAGGCACGCAGAATCAACGTTATCATGCCTTTCTTATACGAAAGCCGTCAGCATAAGCGCACAAAGAGAGAATCTCTCGATTGTGCATTGGCGTTAGAAGAATTGATGGAGATGGGAGTTACAAATATCCTTACATTCGATGCACATGACCCACGTGTACAGAATGCGATTCCATTGAAGGGATTTGACAACTTCTCGCCAAACTATCAATTTATGAAAGCTCTATTACGTGCTGAACCAGATTTAAATGTAGATAAAGACCATCTGATGATTATCAGCCCGGATGAGGGTGCTATGCATCGTGCAGTTTACTTATCAAACGTGTTAGGCGTGGATATGGGTATGTTCTACAAACGCCGTGATTACTCTGTTGTGGTTAATGGCAAGAACCCTATCGTGGCTCATGAATTCTTAGGGGATGACCTAAAAGGCAAGAATGCAATTATTGTTGATGATATGATTTCTTCCGGCGAAAGTATGCTGGATGTTGCAAAACAAATCAAAGAACGTGGGGCAAATCGTGTATTTGTATTTACTACATTTGGATTATTCACAGAAGGTTTTGCAAAATTTGATGAGTACTACGAAAAAGGATTTATTGATCGTATCATCACAACCAACTTAACTTATCTTCCGGATGAATTAAAAGACAAACCATATTTTGCATGTGCTGATATGAGTAAATTCCTTGCCTTGATTATCGATTCTTTGAATCACGATACTCCAATCGGAAAGGTGCTGGATCCTTCTGAGAAAATTCACGCACTTTTGGAAAAACATCGGGCCAAATTTAATAAATAGTGTTTAGAACCATAAAATGCGGATTCATACTGAATTCGCATTTTTTTACTCTATAGGAAATTGCATTTTTTCTAAAAATTTAGTATGATAGATGTTAAGTATGTAGAATTTGAGGAAATAATCTATGAAGCATGAACATATTGTGAAAGCAGTGGAGCCGGGCAGCATTGCCGAGGAGATGGGAATTGAGTCTGGAGACAGACTTTTAAGTATAAATGACAAAGAAATTGAAGATGTATTTGACTATCATTATCTGGTGAATGATGAGGAGATTGTACTACTCATTCAAAAATCGGATGGGGAAGAATGGGAATTGGAAATCGAGAAAGATTACGAGGAAGATTTAGGAATCGTATTTGAGCAAGGCTTGATGGACGAGTACCGTTCTTGCAGGAATAACTGTATTTTCTGCTTTATTGACCAGATGCCAAAAGGAATGCGTGACACCCTGTATTTTAAGGATGATGACTCTCGCCTTTCTTTTTTGCAGGGCAACTATATTACGTTGACCAATATGAGTGACCATGACATTGACCGGATTGTAAAGTACCATTTGGAACCGATTAATATTTCCTTCCAGACAACAAATCCGGAGCTCAGGTGCAAGATGCTGCACAATCGTTTTGCAGGAGAAGCATTGAAAAAAGTAGACAAGCTTTATGAGAGCGGCATTCAGATGAATGGTCAGATTGTTCTTTGTAAGGGAATCAATGATGGTGAGGAATTAGAGAGAAGTATTCGTGAATTATCCAAATATCTTCCGCTGCTTCAGAGTGTTTCGGTAGTGCCGGTTGGACTGACGAAATTCCGAGATGGTCTTTATCCATTGGAACCATTCACCGTTGAAGATGCCAGAGAAGTGATTGGAATCATTGAGAAATGGCAAAAAGTATTCTATGAAGAGTATGGGCTTCATTTTATTCACGGTGGAGACGAATGGTATATCAAAGCAGGTTTGGAACTTCCGGAGGAGGAAAGCTATGACGGCTACCTACAGTTGGAAAATGGTGTGGGTATGATTCGTCTGTTACAGAATGAATTTGCGGAAGCGTGTGCTGAGTTGCAAGGAGATGACAGGAAGATAGAATTGTCTATGGCAACCGGTTATGCGGCCTATGATTATCTGAAA
>JAZRON010000002.1:0-3991 GCA_045648725.1 Faecalimonas sp. | reverse complement strand
ATTGAATGTAAGGTGGAAGAAGTGAAAGAACTTGGAAGCCATCACATGTTTATAGCAAGGGTGGTTGGTGTTCAAGTAGATGATTCTTACTTAGATGAAACTGGAAAGTTTTGCTTGAATGAAACAGGACTCTTGGCATATTCTCATGGAGAGTATCTGAGCCTTGGAAAACAGATTGGCACATTTGGATACAGCGTGAAAAAGAAAACGAAAAAACGTAAGTAGTGAAAAACCCTATTGGATCTCATATCAGAGAAACAATAGGGTTCTTTTTATGCTTCCATATTAGATAACTTTTCTTTTAAAATGCGTCTTAGGAAGAATGTACACAAAATAACGGATGCAATCTCGGCACTCGGATAAGACCACCATACCATATCAAGACCAAAAATTTTGGCAAAGATAAATGCAACCGGAATAATGATTACTAACTGTCTTGCAATAGAAATCAGCATGCTGTATACGCCATTTCCCAGTGCTTGGAAAACTGAACTGCAGATAATACAGTACCCTGCGAAAACGAAACTCCAACTAATGGTGCGGAGTGCAGGAACACCGATGGAAATCATGTGTTCTGATGCATCAAACAGTGAAAGCAGAGTTTTCGGGAATAATTGGAATACTACAACTCCTACAGCCATAATGCCAACAGCAATGACAACACTGAGTTTTATGGTTCCCGTAATTCGTTTTTTGTTACGTGCTCCAAAGTTGTATGCGACGATTGGAATCATTCCGTTTGTAAGTCCAAATACCGGCATAAAGATAAAACTTTGCAGTTTGAAATATACGCCGAATACAGTTGCTGCAGTGGAACTGAACATTAATAAAATGTTGTTCATTGCAAATGTGGTTACAGAACCAATGGATTGCATGATGATAGATGGAACACCGATTTTATATATGGCACCGATGGTTTCTTTGTTAGGTCTGAATCCTTTCATATCCACATGGATTTCCTTGTTGAATTTGTGGTTCAATATAATACCTAAAATCGCTGCAATAATTTGTCCGCATACAGTAGCTACAGCAGCACCGGTTACACCCATTGCAGGGAAACCGAACAATCCGAAAATCATAATAGGGTCTAATATAATGTTAATAATTGCTCCGGTTCCTTGGATGACCATGTTGAAAATGGTTTTTCCGGTGGATTGCATTAAGCGTTCAAAGGTCACTTGCAGGAATATGCCCACAGAAGCAATGGTAATTACCGACATATACTGTGTACCGTATTCCACGATCAGTTTATCCGATGTTTGCACTGCGAAAAAGAATCTGGAACCGATAAGACCTAGCACAGCAAAAATAAGTGCGCTTAGGATTGCAAGAAAAATACCATTTCTTGCGATGGTATTTGCTTGCTCAAATTTCTTTTCGCCAAGGCTTCGAGAGAGCAGGGCGTTGATTCCTACGCCGGTACCGGCTGCAACTGCAATCATCAGGTTCTGTACCGGAAAGGCCAGGGAAACTGCGGTAAGTGCTTCTTCATTTAACTGTGCGACAAACATACTGTCCACAATATTATATAGTGCCTGCACAAGCATGGATAAAATCATTGGCAGGGACATGGAAATTAAAAGTTTAGGTATGGGAAGTACTCCCATTTTATTTTCTTTTATCGTTGTCTCAGACATAAATAAGCCTCCTTCAAATATGCATAGATATTCTAACACTAATTGTGTACATATGCAATTTAGAAGATGTAATTTTTTGATACTTATGTTATAATCCTTTTAGCGCAGATAGGAGAGGAATTGATATGACACACGAATTTTCCAGAACAGAACTGCTTATTGGGGCAGATGGATTAGATAGATTAAGAAATGCTACAGTTATGGTGCTTGGGGTTGGCGGCGTAGGGTCCCATTGTATTGAGGCACTGGCACGAAGCGGAGTTGGACATCTTATTTTAGTAGACAATGATAAAGTGAGTGAAACCAACATCAATCGCCAGTCTATTGCCTATCAAAGTACTGTGGGCCAATATAAGACCAAATTGATGAAAGACCGCATCTGGGATATTAATCCCATAGCGGATGTGACCACCTATGAGACATTTGTACTTTCTGAGAATCTGCATGAGATTTTTCAGAAGAAGGTGGACTATATTGTAGATGCGATTGATACGGTGACTGCAAAACTGGCAGTTATACAGTATGCAACAGAACAGGGAATTCCGATTATCAGTTGTATGGGGACAGGGAATAAGTTGCATGCAGAACTGTTCCAGATTACAGATATTTCAAAAACATCGGTATGTCCTCTCTGTAAAGTCATGCGAAAGGAATTGAAAAATCGCGGAATCGCACATTTGAAGGTGTTATATTCCAAGGAAAATCCAATTGATGTGTCGGGAAAAGACACAGGGGAAGATAAGGGGCAAAGAAGATGCCTTCCGGGAAGTATTTCTTTTGTGCCTCCGGTTGCAGGACTTTTGATTGCAGGAGAAGTGATACGTGAGATTGCGGAGGTGGAATAATGGATTTATTTGATTATATGAGAGAACAGACATCGGAAAAAGAATCGCCGTTGGCATCCAGACTTCGTCCAACTACTTTGGAAGAGGTAGTGGGGCAGCAGCACATTATAGGAAAAGATAAATTATTATACCGTGCGATTAAGGCGGACAAGTTGAGTTCCATTATTTTCTATGGGCCTCCGGGGACTGGGAAAACCACACTTGCCAAAGTGATTGCCAATACCACGAGTGCTGATTTTCAGCAGATTAATGCAACGATTGCAGGCAAGAAAGATATGGAACAGATTGTGGGGCAGGCCAAGAATAATCTTGGGATGTACAACAAGAAGACAATCCTGTTTGTAGACGAAATTCATCGATTTAATAAAGGTCAGCAGGACTATTTGCTTCCATTTGTGGAAGATGGGACTTTAATTTTAATTGGAGCCACCACAGAGAATCCGTATTTCGAAGTGAATGGTGCGTTGATTTCCCGTTCCAGTGTATTTGAACTGCATCCGTTGTCAATGGATGATGTAAAGACCATTCTAAAAAGAGCCGTCTATGATGTGGAAAAAGGTATGGGAAGTTACCATGCGGAGATTGAGGAAGACGCCCTTGAGTTTCTTGCTGACATTGCAGGAGGCGATGCGAGAAATGCACTGAATGCCATTGAACTGGGAATCTTGACCACCCAAAGAAGTGAAGATGGAAAGATACATATTACTTTAGAGGTAGCCGAGGAGTGTATTCAGAAAAGAGTGGTGCGATATGATAAGGCAGGAGACAATCATTACGATACTATTTCTGCATTTATCAAAAGTATGCGAGGCTCTGACCCGGATGCAGCAGTATATTATTTGGCAAAGATGCTGTATGCAGGGGAAGATATTAAATTTATTGCAAGAAGAATGATGATTTGTGCATCGGAGGATGTAGGAAATGCTGACCCAAATGCACTTACGGTGGCTGTTTCAGCTGCACAGGCAGTGGAGAGAATCGGTATGCCGGAGGCACAGATTATATTGGCACATGCGGCCACCTATATAGCCAGCGCGCCAAAGAGTAATGCGGCTTGCAATGCTATTTTCAGTGCTATGAATAGTGTGAAGAATGTGAAAACCACAGTTCCGGTGCACCTTCAAGATGCACATTATAAGGGGTCTGCAAACCTAGGACATGGAATTGGATATAAATACGCACATGACTATCCGGAGCATTATGTGAAGCAGCAGTATCTGCCGGATGAGATTCGGGATTCGAGATTTTATGAGCCGACGGAGATAGGGCATGAGAAATATATAAAAGAGAGACTGGAACGATTGAGGAATCGTGATAACTAAAAAAGAAGGAAATGTTGATTTTCAGCATTTCCTTCTTTGCTTTCTACAATAAATTCGCCATAATCTGTGCATAAATCTCTTGGTTGCGTTTCCCCCAGTTGTTCGTAACGGAAATCGCTTCTTCTTCCGTTGGAACACTGACCGTCAGGTCTAAGAGCGCAGAACCGGATTCGAAAATCTGGCAACG
>JAZRON010000001.1:0-10814 GCA_045648725.1 Faecalimonas sp. | reverse complement strand
CGGACCAAGTGAAATAAATTTCGTTATTGTTATAAAAACAATGAAATTTGTGGTTGACGAATGGAAAAATTATGTTATAATAATCCATAGTGCAATAAAAAATACCCGAACAGTCGTATGATGCACAATATAGGGCTGGAGAGGAGGTTAGGTGTGAGACTATGTCAAATGTAATCGTTAAAGAAAACGAAACGTTAGATAGCGCTTTACGCAGATTCAAAAGAAACTGTGCAAAAGCTGGTATTCAACAAGAAATTCGTAAAAGAGAACATTACGAAAAACCAAGCGTAAGACGTAAAAAGAAATCTGAAGCTGCTAGAAAACGTAAGTATAACTAATATGTGCAAGCTAAAAGGAGTGTTTTAAAACACTCCTTTTTCTGTTGTAAAGATTTTCTGGTTGTAATTATTCGAAAAAAATTATATAATGCATAAGGAAAAATGTGTCATAAAACAGGAGAACGAAGCATGGGAGAATGGCTTTGGTTATTATTTATTGTAGTCTGCGTGCTGATTATAATAGAATGGATAAGAGAAATTCATACATTTCGGATAACTCATTATGAAATACATTCGCCGAAATTAAAAGATATAAAAAAACGTACTATAATTTTGCTGAGCGACCTTCATAATTGTAGTTATGGAAATGAGAATGAAAAGTTGTTGAAAGCAATTCAAATGGAACAACCAGATTTGATTTTAGTAGCAGGTGATATGCTAATCGGAAAAGAAGGTGGTTCTTTGGAGGTTGCAAAGGAATTTGTGGAGAAACTTCCTACAATATGTGAAACCTATTATGCAAATGGGAATCATGAACAAAGAATGAAGAGTTATTCGGAGATTTGTCAAAAGGATTTTGAAACGTACAGATTGGCTTTAAAGAAAGCCGGCGTTCACTATTTGGAAAACCAAAAGCATGAGTGTGCGTGGGATGCTTGTGACGTGGAGATTCATGGACTTGAAATTCCGGATAGTGGATATAAGAAGTTTAAAAAGGTATCTTTGCCGGATAATTATATGGAAACTTGTTTGGGAAAGGCTGATTCATCAAAATATCAGATACTAATTGCACACAATCCGATTTTTATGCAGGACTATTTAAAATGGGGTGCAGATTTGATTGTTTCAGGCCATTTGCATGGAGGAGTGGCAAGAATTCCATTTTGGCGTGGTGTAATTACACCACAAGGTGGATTTTTTCCTAAATACTCTGGAGAATTAACAAGAGAAGGAGATGCATCTGTTGTTGTGAGCAAAGGAATTGGAATTCATACGATTAAGGTGCGATTTTTAAACCCGGCAGAGATTGTAGTATTACATGTGGGAGGTACAGAAGAGTAACATGGCTATAGCAGTAAAATTAGAGGCTTTTGAAGGTCCTTTGGACTTACTCTTGCATTTGATTGATAAGAACAAAGTAGACATTTATGACATACCGATTGTAGAAATCACAAATCAATATATGGAATATATTCGTGAAATGCAGAAGAAAGATCTAAACATTATGAGCGAATTTCTCTTAATGGCAGCTACCCTGCTTGACATCAAGTGTAGAATGCTTCTTCCGGCTGAAGTCAATGAAGAGGGCGAGGAGGAAGACCCGCGTCAAGAATTGGTGGAACAACTGTTGCAATATAAGATGTACAAATATATGTCTTATGAATTAAAGGACAGACAGTTGGATGGCGAGAAATTGATGTTTAAAGACGAGACCCTTCCGGATGAAGTAAAGGAGTATCAGGAACCGGTTGATCTGGATGCATTGCTGGATGGACTTACCTTGGCTAGATTAAATGAAGTGTTCCAGGATATTATGAAGAAACAGAATTATAAAATTGACCCAGTGAGAAGTACATTTGGAAAGATTCAAAAAGAGGAAATTACCGTTGAAGAAAAAATGGAGTTTTTGGATAGCTACATTACCAAACATAAAAAGTTCAGTTTTTCTCAATTGCTGAAAAAACAAAAAACAAAGATGCAGACTGTAGTTACATTTTTGGCGATTTTAGAGTTGATGAAGATAGGCAAGATTTCAGTGGTACAGGAAAATACATTTGATGATATTATGATTACATCAATGGTATAGATGAGGTGAAGAGAGTGAACGTAAAAGAAATGGAAGCAGTTATAGAAGCAATTCTATTTACCATGGGAGAATCCGTGGAGGTTGGACGAATTGCAAAAGTAATTGAACAAGATGTAAATACAACAAAGAAGATTATACATAATTTGATGGATAAGTATGAAGAAGAGGATAGAGGAATTCGCATTATTGAATTGGAAGACTCTTATCAGATGTGCACAAAGAAGGAAATGTATGAATATCTGATTCAGATAGCGAAACAGCCAAGGCGCTATGTGCTCACAGATGTTGTGTTAGAAACATTGTCAATTATCGCTTATAAACAACCGATTACCAAGATTGAAATTGAAAGGATTCGAGGCGTAAAATCCGACCACGCAGTGAACAAGCTTATCGAATATAATCTTGTGGCAGAAGTGGGTAGAATGGATACTCCTGGTCGTCCGATTTTATTTGGAACGACAGAGGAGTTTTTGAGACGTTTCAGCGTGCAATCCGTGGACGAACTTCCGGGAATTACACCTGAAAAGGTGGAAGACTTTAAAGCAGAGGCAGAGGATGAGATTCAGTTAAAATTAAATTTATAAAGGTAATAGGAATATTTTAAGAGTCATATATTACAATAACAACGTTTTAGGTGAACTCTTGTGAAAAAGTGGATCGTTTTAATTTTAGTGTTTGTATTGGGGATTCCCGTGCAGGCGAAGGATGAACCAACAGCGTTATACGCCCAGTCGGCAGTCTTAATGGATGCAGATAGTGGGCGTGTTTTGTTTGAAAAGAACGGTATGGATGTGAAAGCCATGGCTAGTACTACCAAGATTATGACTTGTATTTTAGCCTTGGAGCAGGGTACGGAAGATGCAATTGCTACGTTTTCAGAAGTCGCTGCAAAACAGCCCAAGGTACATCTGGGAGCTGGAGCGGGAGAAAAATTTTATCTGCGGGATTTACTGTATTCTCTTATGCTGGAATCCCACAACGATTCAGCAGTTGCCATTGCAGAAACCATATCCGGAGACGTAAAATCATTTGCCAATCTTATGAACCAAAAGGCAAAAGAGATTGGGTGCGAAAACACCTATTTTATTACACCGAATGGGTTGGATGCATCAGATGAAAATGGTACACATTCTACTACAGCAGTAGACCTGGCGCGAATCATGACCTACTGCATTATGGATTCCCCGCAAAAAGAACGATTTCTGGAAATTACTTCTACACCGAGTCACAGTTTTACTGATTTAGAGGGTAAGAGAAATTATTCCTGCACAAATCACAATTCCTTTTTGAATATGATGGATGAGGCGATTTCGGGAAAGACAGGGTTTACGGCAGATGCAGGATATTGCTATGTGGGAGCTGTAGAAAGTGAAGGCAGAACATATGTAGTGTCATTGCTGGCCTGTGGTTGGCCCAACAATAAGTCTTACAAATGGGCTGATATGAAAAAACTGGTTTCATATGGAATGGAGAATTACAAATATCAAACAGCAAATCAGGTTCCGGATTTGAAAGAGATAAAAGTGGTTAACGGAATACCAAAAACAGGGCGATTGTTTGATGAAATGAGAATCCCGGTGAAAATAAAAAAGAAGGAAGAAGTTTCGGCTTTGCTGCATCATGAGGAGAAAATCCAAGTCAAAGTGGAACAGAAGGAAATTCTAGAGGCTCCTGTTGATAATGGAGAAGAAGTGGGAACCATTACATACTACTTAGAAGGGGAGAAAATTGCAGAGTATCCTATTGTAAGTGGGTGTGGTGTGAAAGAGAAGGATTTTGCATGGTGTTTTCGAAAAATAGTCGAATTATATAGGATTCAATAAAAGAGTAAAAGAGGAGAGATACAAAAGATGAATAAAAAAACATATGGAAAACTGGCGTTGTTTTTGACAGCAATGCTTTGGGGAAGTACATTTGCCATAGGAAAAATTGCCACAGAGGTGTTTTCGGCTTCATTTATCATTGCCCTTCGATTTACGGTGGCAAGTTTGGTACTTCTTGTTGCGGTATATCCTCTTCGTAAATTGATAAACAGACAATATTTGATAGACGGTATATGGATGGGGTTAACCTTGTTTCTTAGCTATATATTACAGGTAGCAGGTCTTGCGATGGATACTTCACCGGGAAAGAGCGCATTTCTTTGTACAACGTATTGCGTTATGGTTCCGTTTATGTATTGGTTTGCAACAAAAAAGAGACCGGAGATTTTACATATTGTATGTGTGTTTATCTGTCTTTTGGGAATAGGAATACTATCCTTGAAGGGCGGTTTTGGAATGTCAGTAGGAGATGTGCTTACTGTACTCAGTGGTGTGCCTTGCGCCGTAAATATTGTAATTTCGGCAATTGTATGTCAAAACAAGAATCCACTGCTGTTGACAACCATAGAATTATGTGTGGTTGCCGTTTTGGCATGGATTTGTGTTTTGTTTACAGATACGTTTCCATCACGATTTCCGCTAAATGCAGTGGGTGGAATCGTTTATTTGGGTTTGGTGGCAACGGCCCTCTGTCTATTTCTCCAAAGTTATGGACTTAAGTATGCAGAAGCATCCATCGGAGGAATGCTTTTGAGTCTGGAATCAGTATTTGGAGTAATATTTTCCATTATTATTTATCGGGAGGAAGTAACGTTTCGAATGCTTGTTGGATTTGCTGTGATTTTTACGGCAATTGTGTTATCACAATGGGAACCGAAAGAGAAAAAAGAAGTCTTGAAGGAGTAACAGTTCAAGACTTCTTTTTTATTAAATTTCTCTGGTATATTTTTTAAGCCACGCTTTTTCGGCGTCATCTAGGTAAGGAGACACCATGTCGTACACTTTTTTATGATAAGCGTTAAGTTGAACTTTCTCGTCATCTCGCATGAGAGAAGGCTCAATTGCATCTAAGTCAAAAGGAACATATGTGATTACTTCAAACTCCATAAATTGTCCGTATTCATTTTTGACTCCCTTGCGTACTAATAATTCGTTTTCTAGACGAATCCCATAAGAATCGGCAATATAGAGTCCTGGTTCATCGGAAAGAATCATGCCGCTTTCCAGTGCTGTATCTTCCCTAGCAGGTTGCCAGCGAATACTGCAAGGGTCTTCGTGAATACTAAGCAGATATCCAATTCCATGACCGGTTCCATGTTTGAAATCCAAGTCCATATCCCATAAATACTGTCTGGCAAGAATGTCCAGATTTTGTCCAGTACATCCGTATAAAAATTTGGCTTTCGATAATGCCAGATTTCCACGAAGTACTTGTGTATAATGAATTTTTAATTCATCACTGATTTCGCCCAAAGCAATGGTGCGCGTAATGTCGGTGGAACCTTCCATATAATTTCCACCGGTATCGGTGAGATAGAAGTTTCCGGTTTCTAAAGGACAGTCCGTTTCCTCAGAGGAAGAATAATGGCACATGGCTGCATGTGGACCATAGGCGCTAATCGGTGCAAAACTTGGCCAAAGAAATCCTGCTTGCTCTGCGCGAAGGCTTTCCAGTTTTTCTGAGGCGCTCAGTTCTGTAATAACTTCCTTCCCAAGCCTTGTTTTTAGCCAATATAAAAATTTGGTATGAGCTACAGCATCTTTTATATGGGCGTTTTTTATATTTGTAATCTCTGTTTCATTTTTTGCCGCTTTAAAATGAATGGAAGGATTGGTGGCCTCCACGGTTTTCATTTTTGATGGAATGCTACGATATAATGCATAATTCAGCCTACTCGGGTCTAGTAAAAGGACTTGGTCCGGGCTCATGGATTTTACAAAATCATAAACTTCATTGTATGGATGTAAGATCACACTGTCTGTTGCCAAAACAGTTCTGATTTGGTCAGAAAGTTTGTTGCCATCTATAAATAAATGAACACAATCCATCATTACAACTACATATGAGAGAACTACAGGAGAATACAAAACGTCTCTTCCGCGGAAATTGAGGAGCCATGCAATATCATCCAGTGTAATGATTAGATGAGCAGTGGCGCCAACTTCCTTCATGTAGCCTCGAATACGATTTAACTTAGAACAAGTGGCTTCTCCGGAGTATTCCTCGCCTAAAAGGAAAACAGGATATTCTGACATGGAAGGTCTATCAGTCCAGATATAATCGATTAAGTCATATTCAGTTTCTAATCGGATGTTTTTGTGTGAATATTTTTCTGCATAGCCTTTTCCGTGTGACATAGAAATGACACGACCGTCAAAACCAAGAGTTCCGTTAAGAGGCAGTGCAGTATCTAGATATTCTTCAATGGTTGGAGTGCCTGGGTTTCCGATTTTGTATAAAGTAATGCCGGAACCCAGAAGTTCTTTTTCTGCCTGTATAAAATATCTGCCGTCAGTCCAAAGGCCGGCTTCATCTTGTGTGATTACAGCAGTGCCGGCAGAACCGGAAAAACCGGTCAGGTACGCTCTGGATTTAAAGTGTTCCCCCACATATTCACTTTGGTGATTATCTGCAGAGGGAATAAGATAAACGTCTATGTTTTTTTCTTTCATCAAATGACGAAGTTGTCTGATTTTATCTGGTACATTCATATTAGAATCCTCCTTACAAGTGAAAATATTATAGCACATACTAAGTATTCGCACAAACCATGATAAATATTTGATAAAAGTTTATCAAAGGGGGGATGAAATTGGTTGCAATCACTTGAAAAATGGTATATATTATATATTGGCAGAAAATTTGGCTAACATAAATTAAATATAAATGGAGGACTAGATTTATGAGCAAAACTACATCTCAAAATCTCGCAAGTACAAGAATTTCCGCTTTGCTTGATGAGGGAAGCTTCGTTGAAATCGGTGGCGCAATTACAGCCAGAACAACAGATTTCAACATGCAACAAAAAGATACTCCGGCCGATGGCGTTATTACAGGTTATGGAGTGATTGATGGCAACTTAGTGTACGTTTATAGCCAAGATGCATCAGTACTGAAAGGTGCAATCGGTGAAATGCATGCAAAGAAGATTGCAAACATTTACGATATGGCTATGAAAATGGGTGCGCCGGTAATTGGTTTGGTTGACTGTGCAGGCCTAAGATTGCAAGAAGCAACAGATGCACTGAATGGATTCGGAAGTCTTTATTATAAACAGGCTATGGCTTCTGGTGTTATTCCACAGATTACAGCAGTATTCGGAAAATGTGGCGGTGGCTTAGCAGTAGCATCAGCTATGACAGACTTCACATTCATGGAAAGTAATCAAGGAAAATTATTCCTGAATGCTCCAAATGCAATTGAAGGAAACGAAGTTTCTAAGTGTGACACAGCATCAGCAACATTCCAAAGTGAAGAAGCAGGTATGGTTGACATGGCAGCTTCTGAAGAAGAAGTATTAGCAGAAATCCGTGCATTGGTTTGTATGCTTCCTGCTAACAACGAGGACGATGCTTCTTATGACGAATGTTTAGATGATTTAAACAGAGCTTGCGAAGGTATTGAAAACGCAATGGAAGATACAGCACTTGTTGCAACTATGGTGTCTGATGACAATGTATTCTTTGAGACAAAAAGAGCATATGCAAAAGACATGGTAACAGGCTTCATTCGTTTAAATGGTATGACAGTTGGTGTGGTTGCCAACCGTTCTAAGGTATACGATGAAGAAGGCAATGTGGCAGAAACGTTTGACGGAACACTTTCAGTAAAGGGTGCGAAAAAAGCAACTGATTTTGTGGAGTTCTGTGATGCATTTAGCATCCCTGTGGTTACTTTTACAAACGTAACAGGTTTCAAAGCATGCAAATGTGCTGAAAAGTCATTGGCAAGAGAAGCAGCAAAACTTACATACGCTTTTGCAAATGCAACTGTTCCAAAAGTGAATGTAGTAATTGGAAAAGCTTACGGAAGTGCATATGTATCAATGAATAGTAAATCAATTGGTGCAGATATGGTATATGCTTGGCCAACAGCAGAAATCGGTATGATGGATGCTGGCCTTGCAGCAAAGATTATGTATGCTGATTCAGATGCTGCAACAATCAATGAAAAGGCAGCAGAGTACAAAGAATTACAATCAAGCCCAATGGCAGCAGCAAGACGTGGTTATGTAGATACTATCATTGCTCCGGCTGACACAAGAAAATACTTAATTGGTGCATTTGAAATGTTATTTACAAAGAGAGAAGAACGTCCATCTAAGAAACACGGAACAGTTTAGTGAGGTGAGGCAAGTGAAGAAAAAGATTAGTTTATTACTATGTATTCTTATTATGACCCTCAGTTTTGCGGGATGTTCTGATAAGAATGTGGAAGAAAGCTACGATAGTGAAACGTTAGAGTCATCTGCAGAATTTATTATCAGTAATTTCTCTCAAATGCAGGAATCGGATTTGGAGCAATTCAAATCAATTTCTGGATTTCAGTTAGATTACACAATGATGCAGACAGGATTAAAGGTTTCCGGAGAAAGCTTTGTTGGTATGATTAATTCATGGCAGGCGGCACAGGAAGAATGTGGTGCATATATCAGCCATGGAGATTATCAAATTGAAGTAAAGAATGATGGGTATGTGGTATCCGCATTGGCTCAGTATGAAGAAAGAGAAGCGACCATTTCATTTACTTTTGATAAAGAGTTAAATATGAAATCTTTAGATGTATCAGCTAAATTTTTCATTGGAGAAATTCTTACAAAAGCCGGTTTAAATACCTTGTTAGGTATGGGGACTGTATTTGCAGTATTAATTTTCTTGGCATTTTTAATTGGTTTGTTGAACTACATTACAATAATTGAAAATATGATTAAAAATGTGTTTGAGGAACTTAAAAATATGTTTGAGGAACTTTCTGCATATAAAAGAAAAGCTTTTATCATGATGTTCTTTGTAAAGTTCACGGTACTAATTGTAAAGTTCACGGTACGAATTGTGAAGTGTTGTGCGTCGGTTTTCGTGGGTGAAAAGAAAAGTAATAAGAATGAGGACGAACAGACGACAGTTATAGAAACATTTGAGAGTGTAGAAAAGGAAGAACATTTGGAACTAGTCGCAGTTATTACAGCTGCAATTGCAGCACAAGAAGGCACAAGTACAGATGGATTTGTAGTACGTTCAATTAGACGTAGACCATCAAACAATTGGAATTAAGAATCAGTTTAGGAGGATAAAAACATGAAAAGTTATACAATTACAGTAAATGGAAATGTATATGATGTTACAGTAGAAGAAAATGTAGGTGGAGCAGTAGCTGCTCCAGTAAGAAAAGCAGCTCCAGTAGCTCCAAAAGCGGCTCCAGCTCCAAGGGCAGCAGGCGTAGCAGGCGGAATTAAAGTAACAGCTGGTGCAGCAGGTAAAGTGTTCAAGATTGAAGCAAACGTTGGACAAAAAGTTTCAAAAGGTGATGCAGTAGTGATTATCGAAGCAATGAAAATGGAAATTCCAGTCGTTGCTCCGGAAGACGGAACAGTAGCAAGCATTGATGTAGCAGTAGGCGATGCAGTAGAAGCTGGTGGAGTGTTAGCGACATTAAACTAGTCAAATGGCATCGAAAAAGACTATTGCAGGAGGTTAAAAAATGGAATATATTACATCTACATTAGGAAACCTCGTAGAGCAAACAGCTTTTATGAACTTGACATGGGGCAATTTCATTATGATCGGCGTTGCTTGCGTGTTCCTATATTTAGCAATTGCAAAGGGTTTTGAGCCATTGCTTTTGACACCAATTGCATTTGGTATGCTTTTGGTTAATATTTATCCAGATATTATGGCAGAAGGTGGACTTCTTCATTTCTTCTATTTGCTAGATGAATGGGCAATTTTACCTTCCCTTATCTTCATGGGTGTTGGTGCGATGACAGACTTTGGTCCGCTCATTGCAAATCCAAAGAGTTTCTTATTAGGTGCAGCGGCTCAGTTTGGTATTTTCGCTGCATACTTAGGTGCTATGGCTATGGGATTTTCAGACAAAGCTGCAGCAGCTATTTCAATTATTGGTGGTGCTGATGGTCCTACTTCCATTTTCTTGGCAAGTAAATTGGAACAGACAGCTATCATGGGACCTATCGCGGTAGCAGCATATTCTTATATGTCACTGGTTCCGATTATTCAACCACCTATTATGAAGTTATTAACTACAGAAGAAGAACGTAAGATTAAGATGGAACAATTAAGACCTGTTTCGAAATTAGAAAAAATCTTATTCCCAGTAATCATTACAATCGTTGTTTCTTTAATTCTTCCTACAACAGCACCACTTGTTGGTATGTTGATGCTTGGTAACTTGTTCAGAGAATCAGGCGTAGTAAGACAATTAACAGATACAGCTTCAAATGCGTTAATGTATATCGTAGTTATTTTACTTGGTACATCTGTGGGTGCTACAACTAGTGCAGAAGCATTCCTTAACTGGGATACAATCAAAATCGTAGTTCTTGGTTTGATTGCGTTTGCATTTGGTACAGCAGCGGGTGTTATCTTTGGTAAGATTATGTGCAAAGCTACCGGTGGGAAGATTAATCCACTTATCGGTTCAGCAGGTGTTTCTGCCGTACCTATGGCAGCTCGTGTATCACAAAAAGTTGGTGCAGAAGCTGACCCAACAAACTTCTTACTTATGCACGCGATGGGACCAAACGTTGCTGGTGTAATCGGTACAGCGGTAGCTGCCGGAACATTCATGGCAATCTTTGGTGTTAAATAATATTGGAGGACAGTAACATGGCAGAAATCACAAAAAAACCTATTAAAATTACTGAAACAATTTTACGTGATGCTCATCAG